>DATGTA010000025.1:0-7957 GCA_035302085.1 Bacillota bacterium | reverse complement strand
ATCATTATTTATCAATTATTGAAAAAGAAAGTCGGCGACTGTCCCAACTAAGTAGCCAACTATTGACGTTATCAACATTTGATCAAGATGATTATGAAGTAACAGATACACCGTTTGATGTGGCCGCTCAAATTAAAGAAGTCATTTCAACATTAGAATGGCAATGGCGCCAAAAAGAACAGATGATTGAAATGAATGGCTATGAAGCTTACATGGTTGGTGAACCCCAATTAATCTATCAAGTTTGGTTAAATGTTATTTCGAATGCGATTCGCTATACGCCAAATGGTGGATCGATTATTATTAATATCGTTAAAGATGACACACAAATAACCGTGACGATTAAAGATACAGGAGTTGGTATTGGAGTAGACGATTTACAACATATTTTTGAACGATTTTATAAAGTCGATAAAGCTCGTTCGCGAGATGAAGAAAGTACTGGTTTAGGCTTAGCCATTTCTCAAAAAATCGTTGAGTTGCATAACGGAACAATTATGGCAGAAAGTAAAGAAGGGGAAGGCTCAATATTTACAATTACTTTACCATTACATCGTGACATTTAAATAATCGTTCATATGGAGGTTTTAAGATGGATTCAGTTGATATAAAAAAGTTACATGAAAATCCACCATATGGAATTATAGCCGTCTTATTTATCGGTGGCTTTGTCTCTTTTCTTAACAACACATTATTAAATATAGCGATTCCAACGATTATGGAAGAATTTTCCGTCGCACCTTCAGCGGTCCAATGGGTGACGACAGGTTATATGTTAATCAATGGTATTCTTATCCCAACGAGTGCATTTTTCATTCAACGTTTTACAAATCGGCAAGTGTTTTTAACGGCGATGTCTTTATTTGCGTTGGGGACAGGTTTAGCATTAATTGCTCCTAATTTTTTAATCATTGTTATCGCTCGGATGACACAAGCATCTGGCGCAGCAATGATGATGCCTTTACTGATGAACGTTATGTTGACAGCTTTTCCAGTTGAAAAGCGGGGAACAGCGATGGGTTTTTTTGGGATGGTCATGTTTATGGCTCCAGCGATTGGTCCACCGTTATCAGGTTGGGTCATTGAACAGTATTCATGGCGTGCTTTGTTTATGATTATTTTACCGTTTGCGATTATAACTATTCTGTTTGCGGTTTTTAAATTAAAAAATATTACCCCACAACGTCATGTTAAACTTGATACGATATCACTTATCTTATCAAGTGCAGGATTTGGTAGTTTGTTATATGGCTTCAGTTCAGCAGGTGAAAGGGGCTGGGCTGTTATCGATGTGTATGGAACGATCATTATCGGGTCAATCGCTCTTATTTTATTTATTGTTCGACAAATATGGTTGGAGGATCCGATGCTTGATTTTGAAGTATACAAATTTCCCATGTTTGCCTTAGCTTCAGTTATTTCAGTCGTTTTGTCCGTATCAATGTTTTCCGGGATGATTTTAACACCATTATACGTCCAAACGGTCCGGGAAATTTCACCGTTTTATTCAGGCTTATTAATGTTGCCCGGTGCAATTGTGATGGGGATCATGTCACCAATTACTGGTCGCTTATTTGACCGTTATGGGGCCCGGGGCATATCTTTATTCGGTCTGGCAATTACGGTAACGACGACATTTTTACTTAGTCGGTTAACATTAGAAATGGGCTATTTTCATTTAATGACATTATACACCGTTCGCATGTTTGGGATATCACTTGTGATGATGCCAATTATGACAAATGGATTAAATCAACTGCCCATGCGTCTAAATCCACACGGAACAGCGATGAATGGGACGTTACAACAAGTATCTGGTGCGATCGGTTCAGCTGTTTTATTAACGATTATGACGAAGCGAACAGAGACCGTTATGATGGAACAGATGGCAAATATTGAATCGATTGCAGGGATGAGTGAAAAGCAATTGATGGATGTTGCCATGTTAAATGGGATAAATTTTTCGTTTTTTATTTCAACATTAATTGCCCTTCTTGCGTTTATATTAACACTTTTTGTCAAACGTGTGACACCACCACCGATACCGAAAATGGATGATGTGGATCCTGACTATGACATTGAACCTGCGCCAAGTGAATAAAGTTTTAAAAACCCGTTAACTCAACGTTTAATTTTGATGTTAACGGGACTTTTCAATTTAACGGGGATCTTTTATGGCCCCAATAAATAAGATGGCATCTGTGTCATGATCCGTAATAGCGATTAAAAATGGACGATTGACTTCCATGTAAAATGGTTCCTCATCAACAACAGCTGACATTTCTACTACCATAATGGATGTGACCGCAGCGGCTTCAGTTCCTTCTTCATTCACATCAAGATAAGACTTATGTTTAATTTCACTGACGGATAAATGATCAGAGTCTTTGACAAGTTTTGTTAAGTCCGCTTGATCGTTAAATGCTGATGGCATTCCGAGTGCTGCTAAAGGGTCATTTAAGTTAACTTCATATTCAAGCGTAAACTTCGGCAGTAAAATTGTGCCTTCCTGTTCTGAAAATTGTTCTTGCCATTTTTCCCACTGCTCGTTGCTGAGGGATTGCATGAATTGATCAATTGATTGATCTTCATCGGGTAAAATAACAGTCATATTCATTTGTGAATCAGCACCATATGGTAATTGAATCGCTTGAAAGTCATTATTTTCTAAATAAGCAAATTCTTCTTGGAGCATCATAAGGGGTATATCAGATGTTTCGTCGTTGGCTAGGTGAAAAGGTTTGTTTTCCGTAGCATTTTCATCAAAAGGAATTGTCCAGGCTGCGTCTAAATAAATAGCATTCATAATCAGTAAAACCATATTGGGCGGAATGTCTTCAATCATTTTAGTTATTTTTTCATTCGTTGCTTCGCTCACCCAGTCATTAATCATTTGGATGGATTGTGTGTCATTAATATCGATCGCTTCAATCATTGCCTCGTAAAAACCAGACATATTGCTTGTAAATTGATCTGTCAATTCGAAGTTATCATTGATCCATAATGAATTGGCAAGTTCTAATGTAATGTCATCGGTTTCTTTTCCGAGAGAGGCGAGTAAAGCGGCATTCATTTCATTTAATGTCGCCATGTCGATTCCCTCTGATTGTAATGTTTCGGCAATTTCATCCTTTGTTAAACCATCAGATCCGTTATATAACATTGAGAGAGCGATGAGTACACTTGTCGGTGAAATAAAAATATTATCTTTTTCAGTTTCTGCAATTTGTTGGAACAGTTTAAAGCCGAATTCGTTATGTGATTGCATAAAAGATTTATCAAGTTTTTTATGAGCAACATCAGCGGAAGGTTGTTTATCATTTTGACAACCTGTTAATATAATTAATAGGATCGTTAATGTAAAAAGTATATAACGCATAAAATTTATCAACTCCTTTGCGAATGTCGTTAAATATCGTCGAAACGGTTATGTGAACAAATCAACTAAAATACTTACATTTAAACTTATTGTATGTTAGTTAAACGATCATTACAAATTATTTTTTTATAAAAGAATGAATGTCTAAGAGCTATTTACCCGATGGATTATTTCTTTAAAAGCATGTTATGATAAGTGAAAGATTTAAGATGGAGGCTATCGTATGAATGTTGAAGCATTATTGGCAAATGATCAATTAATCAATACATTAATTGCACTAGGTATTTTCTTAATCTTTTTGATTGTACGTAAATTATTTATTAAATATGTTTATCAATTTATATTAAGAATAAGTCGGCGCTCACCGACAACATTTTTTACCCAGTTTTTATTAGCCTTTGAACGTCCGCTGCAATGGTTATTCGTTATTGTCGGTTTATATATTGCGGTTGATTATTTTCCCTATTTATCCCAAACAAATTTATTGTTTTCACGGATTATTCAATCATCAATTGTGATTATGGCTGCTTGGGGATTGTTTAATTTAGCCGGGGCTACACCACTCTTTTTTTCTCGGTTGAATGAACATACAAATGTAAAATTAGATGAAATTGTCATTCCTTTTATTTTGAAAGGATTACGACTTGTTATTATAGCAATTGCGATTAGTGTGATCGCACAAATCTTTAGTTATCCAATTGGTGGGTTTATTGCTGGTCTTGGGTTAGGTGGGTTAGCTTTTGCGTTAGCAGCTCAAGATGCTCTAGCCAATTTATTCGGTGGGTTTGTCATTATTACCGAGCGGCCGTTTTCAATCGATGATTGGATCGAAACACCAAGCGTTGAAGGAACGGTTGAAGATATTACGTTTCGTAGTACAAAGATTCGCACGTTTGCCCAAGGTATTGTAACAGTACCTAATTCAACATTAGCGAATGAAGCGATTACAAATTGGAGTGAAATGGGTAAGCGTCGGGTTTATTCAACGTTTGTCGTAACTTATGAGACACCGCTTGATCAAGTCAAGCAGGCGATTGAAAAAATCAATCATTATTTAAGAACGCATGACGATGTTCATCCAGAAACAATTTTTGTTGCCTTTGATGAATTTCATGAGAACGGTATTGAGATCATGGTTTATTTCTTTACAAAAACAACGAATTGGGGAGAGTATGTCGAGATTAAGGAAGCCATTTACTTTCATATCATGGATATTTTAGCAACTGAAAATGTCACGATTGCGATTCCTAGTCGCCGTCTTTATACAGAAGAAAATAATCAATGATAAATTTTTGAAAACTCGTTGGGGATTCGATCCAACGAGTTTTCGCATATAAAATTATAATTGCTCTGCACGGCATTCACTCGAAAATCCTGCTTTCCGGTGAGTACCATCACATAACGGTTTCATGGATGATTGACCACAGCGGCAAAGTGAAACAGCTTTTTTCGTTTCGAAAACGTCACCATTTGCATCGACGAGTTCAAAAGATCCCGTAATAATGTATGGGCCATTGTCATTCACACGAATCGTTGCTTTTGACATTTGTATAACACCCCCCCTTTTGTTGAATGGATATTTTACTATTTATAAAATTTTACAAACTTACTTATATTTTCCTAAAAAATGTTATACTTTGTCAAGTTGCTAGATGATTTCAAGTAATCACTTATCCACGTTGTCCACAAAGTTACACACAATTAAAGATTGATAAATCAAGGACTATTAACAGTTATTCACACTATCCACAAGCTAAATGGTAATTATCCACAAAAAGTACCCACAATATTTATGAAATTTGCCTGAGTTACCCACGGAAATCTCTTGCTTGTGGATAACTATTTTGTTAAATAATGCTGTATTTAGTGCTGATTGGCAACTTTTAAAGATGATTTACCACATGATTTTGTATGTTATACTATTGCATAAATGGAAAATTAATGATTCCTAAATGAATGGGTCACAATGAATATAGGAAGAGTTATTTTAAAATCTATAAGGAGAGATAAATAATGGCAACATTTGATGATTTTCTTAAACTTGATTTACGTGTCGGCACGGTGATTCACGCAGAAGATTTTCCTGAAGCACGTAAACCGGCAATTAAATTAACGATTGATTTTGGCGAGCTCGGGCAAAAACAGTCGTCTGCTCAAATTACCAAGCGATATAATCCAGAAGATTTGATTGGACGTCAAATTGTTGGGGTCGTTAATTTTCCACCGATGCGCATTGCAGGTTATAAGTCAGAAGTACTTGTACTAGGTGGAATGGTTAGTGATGATGATGTTGTTTTGTTAAAGCCTGATGAACCGATTGAAAATGGGACCTCAATTAGTTAACAATTTTTGAGAGGAGAATTTAATAATGACTCATTTTTATGTTGTCGCTGGTGAGTCGCTCGTTCATGTACAGGAAAATCATGGGCAATGGTCACTGGAGGTTGTTGATGTTGCCCAGCGGTTTTTATGTTTAGCAGCAGATAAGAGACATTCAGGTCGTTTTTATGCAGGAACGTTTGATGATGGCCTGTGGAAAAGTGATGATTTTGGTCGGACGTGGGAACCTGTTGGTACAGGGATTACTTCACAACGTATTCCAAGTGTTGCCGTAAGCCCAACGGAAAAACTTGGTGAATACAGTGTCGTTTGGGCGGGGACAGAACCAAGTGGTTTATTCCGCTCGGAAGATGGTGGCAAAACTTGGACAGATTCACCAACGCTTTTAGACATTCCTTCAGAACCGACATGGAGTTTTCCACCACGGCCTCATACACATCATACGAAATATATTCAACCAGATATTCACCAATCTGAGCGCATCTTTGTTGGCATTGAGTTAGGTGGTGTCATGCGTAGTTTAGATCAAGGGAAGACGTGGGAAGACCGTAAACCAGACTCACAATTTGACTGTCATTCATTGACGATGCATCCCGATGTCCCTGGTCGCGTTTATGAAGCAGCTGGTGGCGGTTATGCCGAGACCCAGGATGGCGGCATCACTTGGCAGACGATTAATAATGGACTTCATCCATTTACGTACCTTGTACATCTAGCCGTTGATTCAGGAAATCCTGAAACGATTATTGCCTCCGCCGCCAAAAACGCCCGTACGGCTTATCGCAAAGATACTGCTGAAACGGTTATTGTTAGACGTTCAGGTGATGAGCCATGGCAAATTGTTGACGATGGTTTACCTGATGCGAAAGGTTCAATCGTTTATGAATTGCTCGCACATCCAAAAAAAGCCGGAGTATTTTATGCGGTGAACAATTTAGGTATTTATGAATCAACAGATGCTGGAAAAACATGGAAACACTTACCCGTTAAATGGCCTGAACATTTACATGAAGAACGTATAAGAGGGTTTATCTGTTTAACTGATTAATTAACTACATTCCATAACGATTTCGTTTAGATCGCACATAACATAAAATAGGGAATGATTTTGAGTTCACTTATATGAAGCGAAAGTGAGAAGTGTGGTGCATTTATGTTAAAGCGTTTACAAATTTCTATTTTAATATTTTTAATTTTACTAATCGGATGTAGTCAGATAGCGACATATGATGATCATGAAGTCGTAGCAATTGTCAAAGACGAAAAAATTACAGTCGACGATATGCGTTTTTTATACCCTGATGATACGGCATTCGATTATTTGAACTGGATGATTAAAGTTGAGCTCATCAAGCAAGAAGTCGAAGCTATGGGTATTGATCTGTCTGAACAAATAAATGATGAAGTGAGCAATGATTGGTTTGCGGAACTACCACCTAAACATACAAAAGATGAAGGTGGTAAGCAAATACGTCAGTTTGCTGAATCACAAGCTAAAAAACTAAATATGAACCCCGAACAATATCAACGGGAGTATGCCAAAAAAATTATCGAACAAAATGTTTATGTCGTGACTTATCTCGAAGAAATGTTAGGTGAAGCGGCTTTTGACGATAAAGAAGACATGGAATTATTTAATGAGAAAGGTCATAACTTACTAGAACAACTAGTTGAAGAACATGCGGCTGAAATTGAGCGGTTAATCGAGTAAGTCAGTGAACAATATAACTTTTTTAATCAAAATAATAAACCGCCTTCTGAAAAACGATGAAACTAAATAATAGTTGAGCCGTTAATTTTCAATCGATGGAAAGTATTCAATAATCGGGTGAGATTATTGTGGATGCTCTGGTGGTGAACTTTTATGCCCTGTATTTTTCACTTCAGTAAAAATATTCCTTTTTTCAACGTCATTATTTATCTCACTTAACTGCTTGGTTAGTTGTTCTAAACGAGATTGATTCGTCATCAATGTATTAATGGATTCCTGTAGTAGCTGTACGTCTTTTTTGCTTGCGGGCTGAGCTTCTTGTTTAAGCGTAAACCCTAATTGACCACTTGGTTCAAGGGTCGCCAATTGAACGTCGCTAATAGAAGTAACATTTTTTTGCCTTAATTGCATTTCTAGCTGGTCCACCGTCAAACGGAGTTTAGCCATTTCTTTTTCATTCAAAGTTCCATTTTCAATGACAACCTTGGATTTTCCCGTAATTAGTTTTTCTAAGCCATCTGATTTCA
>DATGTA010000024.1:0-6373 GCA_035302085.1 Bacillota bacterium | reverse complement strand
CGATTGAAATTGATGGGCTAGATATTATCATGAGTTCGTCAAAACAACCGGATTTTATCGGTGGTCTCGCTTTAGTCACGGAAAAAATGCTAGCCTTTAACGGGGCAGCTGCTGTCATTAATGTTGTAGAAATGAATGACCGCGTGTTTATCGTTGGCCGGGCCTCATCTCAACGGGTTTCTCTATTGCCAATTTTAAAAAAGTGGGGTGGCGGTGGTCATCGACATGCCGGTTCAGCTCAAGTGAAACATGGGGATCGGTTAAAAATATATGAAACGATTAAAGAAAACATCGAAGAAATGCTTCTACCAGCTGTGACGGCAAAAGATCTGATGACATACCCGGTTAAAACAATTTCACCAGATACAACGATTGAACGAGCAGGAAACTTAATGTATCGTTATGGCCATTCGGGTTATCCGGTCGTTGAAAATGATCAACTCGTTGGCTTAATTTCCCGTCGTGATTTAGATAAAGCCAATCATCACGGGTTAGGTCATGCACCCGTTAAAGCCTATATGAGCACAGATATCATTACATTAACACCCGAAGATACGTTGGAAGAAATTCAGCAAACGGTGATCGACCATAATGTCGGGCGCTTACCTGTCCTTGCTGATGGAGAACTTGTAGGCATTTTAACACGGACAAATATTATTGAAGCGATTCATAGTGAAGCCGCTGAACATTTAAAAAATAAACATGTACAAGCTGATTTACAGGAAAATATCCAAGAACAAATGGCCGAGCAACTTCCTGAAAGTATTTACACATTATTACACGAGATCGGCTCAGTCGCCCAGGAACTAAATATAAATACATATTTAGTTGGTGGCATCGTCCGCGACATTTTTCTCAAACAAACGAATGATGATATTGATATTGTTGTTGAAGGTGATGGAATTTATTTTGCCAAACAGTTACAACAAACATATGGTGGCGAAATCATAACACATGAAGAATTTGGCACAGCAACATGGCGCCATCCAGCGGAGCAGTCAATAGATATTGCCTCATCACGTTTAGAATATTACAAGCAGCCTGCATCTCTTCCTGATGTTGAACGCTCGACATTAAAAGAAGATCTTCAGCGGCGCGATTTTACGATGAATGCAATGGCTATTTGCTTGAATAACGATCAATTTGGTACGGTTGTTGATCCATTTTTCGGGCAAAAGGATTTATTAGGTAAAAAAGTGAAAGTATTGCACAATTTAAGTTTTGTTGAAGATCCAACACGTATTTTTCGGGCGATACGTTTTGAAGCACGGTTTGACTTTCACATGGATGAACAAACAAAAAAACTTGCCCTTCATTCCATCGATAAAATAAACAACTTATCGAAAAATCGCATTCTTGATGAAATGAATCTGTTGTTTACGGAAGTTAAACCAGCACAAGTGATCAAACGCTTATTTGCTGTAAATTTTTGGCAACAATTCAGTCTCTCAGCCACAATAAGCCAGGCGAGTGAGCAGCATGCTAACCATTTAGCGCAAATATTTGCCAAAAAAGATATTCAAAAATTATCCATTAAAACAAGTTCATCATTCAAATATTTTCTTATCCCCTTTTATTACGGGGAAAAATTGTCATTAGCTAAGTCTTTTGCTTTAAAAAAGTATGAACGTAAATTAATTGCTGAACTAGTCAATATTGTGCATGACACTTTAGGTAAACAACGCCAATTAGGTGATATCCACCGTTTGCTCAAAGGTGTGATGGACGATACGATTTTATTTTTGATGGCCAATGAACAATTAATGAATCGTCATTTACTCTTTGAATATTTATTTAAACGTCAATCAATTCCGCAATATGTGACGGGTGAAGATTTGTTAGCAAAAGGCATTAAACGGGGGCCGATTTACGCTCAACTATTATTCCAGTTAGAAATTGCAATATTAAACGGTGAAATTCAATCAAAAGAAGAGGCTTTAAATTGGCTGCATGAAAAAATGACCAAAGATACCAATTAGCACAGCAAAACGTTAAGTTCATTTAACATCCCATCCTCTATCTAATGTTTAGGAGAAGATGGGATGTTATTTTAAATATTTGTCAATTTATTTGTAAAACGATTAGTCTTGCGGAACTGTAAATGAAACGACAGTCCCTTCACCTAGAGTACTATCAATGTGTAAACCTGTTCCAAAATGTTGCATTAATCGTTGGTTCGTATTAATGAGACCAATGCTCGCACCTTCACTTGGGTCACGCTCAAGTAACTTCGCTCGCTTTTCTTCACTCATACCAACTCCATTATCGATCACTGAAACTGTGACAGATGATTGATCTTCCCGAATTTTAATGGTCAGCTTCCCACCCGAAACATTTTTCATAAGCCCGTGACGAATCGCATTTTCAACGAGTGGTTGAATCGTTAAAAACGGAATTTCCACTTGAAGGTTTTCCGGGATATCCCAATGAACTTCTAATCGTTCACCAAAGCGAACTTGTTCAATATTAACATAAGATTTGACGAGTTTTAATTCATCTTTAATTGGGATAAGTTGTTCAATATCATAATATTGAAACTTACTCCGTAAATAATTACTAAGTTCAATGAGCAAATCATTCATTTGTTTGGTATCGACTGTACTTAAAGCGATGATTGAATTTAACGTATTAAATAAAAAGTGTGGCTGAATTTGTGCCTGTAACCAAGCAGATTTTAACCGGACTTGCTCATAAACGGCATTTTTAATCGCAATTAAAGCATTCACTCGAGACGTTAACTCTAAATATTCAACAGGTTTTGTAACATAATCATTAGCCCCCGCAGCAAACCCCGCTCGAATGTCTTTAGGGTCACTTCTTGCCGTTAGTAATAAAATTGGCAAATCTGTAAACGTAAATCGCTCACGAATTTTTTTCGTCAACTCAAATCCTGACATATGTGGCATCATAATATCTGCAATGACTAAACTCCAAGGTTGATCATCAAGTATTGCAAGTGCTTCTTGACCACTTGTAACCGTTGTAACAGCAAATATATCAGCCGAAAGAATCGACTTCATCACATTTAAATTAATTGGGTCATCATCGACAACTAATATACGAAAAGTTTTATGCACGGAATCAACATATGTTTGCGGTTCTGTTGCAGCGGCCATTTGTTGTTCAGCCATTGTGAAAAATTCGCTATTTAAATTATGTTTCTGATCACTTGTAAATGGATTAAATGTTGTGAGTTGTTGTAGGGTTTGCTCCATATCTTCCTCACTCGCCAGTGGTAAGGAAAACGAAAATGTCGAACCTTTTCCGACAACAGATTTGATCGTTAACTGACTTTTGTGTTGTTCGATGAGTTGTTTACTAATACTTAATCCAAGTCCATATCCACCCTCAGTTATTACATGATTAGATTGTTTATAAGGCAGTAAAATTTGCTCAATGTTAGCTGCATCAATCCCATGACCTGTATCACGAATATTAATGATGGCACGATTGTTATTAATTTGTGCGTCAATAATAATTCTACCTTGATCCGTATATTTGACGGCATTATGCATTAAATTGTAAAGCACTTGAATGATACGATTTTCATCGCCATAAACGGCTGGGAAATCATCAGGGATATCGTTAATGAGTTTGATCGGCTTCATTTCCACCATAAATTTAAGTAAATCAAATATACCCGCAACAATTGTTTGCAGTTTAAATGGTTCTTTATTCAGCCGATGTTTACCGTCTCGCAAACTCGCTTCATCAAGTAAGTCATTCAACAAAAGCGATAATCTTCTACCGACAGACCGAATCATTTGTAATTCATGATTACTTTCATTGGTAAGCGATTTTTCTCGATGTAAAACAGCTTGTGATAGATTAATAATGCCGTGCAAAGGATTTTTAAATTCATGGGATGTTTGGGCTAAAAATTGGTCTTTATGCTTGTTCATCAATTCAAGTTTATTGGCAAGTTTTTTCGTTTCAGCATGGACGGTAAAGTAATCTTTAAACCAGACAGCTGAAAAGCACCCAATAGCGATGATTAAATCAATCGGATAGTGTACAACACTAATGCCAATTTCACGCCAATAAAGATACCACATAAAATGATTTGCTGCTGCTAAAAAAGACAATAACAATAGTAGATTAACGGCCACGTTGTCGAGTAGTTTTTGAATAATTGCTATAACTGTGATGATTAAAGCTAACCCACCAAACAGATAAATTAATGGTGATAAAGCTAATATTTGAGCAGGTGTTAAAAATATAATAATAAATGCTAAACTTAGAATACTAATGGATAAAATAGAATAAAATGCTCGGCGATATGGTATTCTCACTTCATCAAAAGATTTTAAAAGACCATAAATAGCAAGGACTGTTAAACTGTTCGCTACCCGAAAATCCCATTCATAAGGAAGATCAGTGATTAGATGAATAATTTTTTCATCCATAATCATTGCATTGACAAGCGTTATACAAAATAAAAGCAATGCAAAATAAAGCAATCGTTTCTCCCGATTTCCTAGAAAAAATAAAACAATCGCATATAAAGCATGCAATAAAAACGTCCCTAACGTTAACACTTGCATCGCTAATGATAACTTTCGCTCATGTGTCATAGCCATTTCGGTACCAAATTTGACCGAGCGAATTAAGCCACTTCTACGAATATCATGGAAATTAGTTACTTGTACAATAATTTCAATGGTCCCCGTATCATCAGCAGCAAATGTTACATGTTGGGGAACATTGCGAGGATGAGTCGTTTCCATTGATGTTCCTATTTTTCCAGCGCTTGATAAAAGTTTCTCATTAACGTAAATTTCTGAAGCACTACGAATACTTGGAAAAAATAGGCTATAATTCGATTGAACATCAGGGTCAACGAAAACTTTCATTCGGTATGTTCCGTAACCATATGAATCTTGTTCATGATTAAAAAGCCGTTCGTCCCAACCATCAGGAACATTTATATACGTTGTGTCAGATTGATCATTATGATCAGTTGTTATGAGCCATTCATTTGGATAAAACTCCCACTCACCATCTAGTAATACAACGTCTTGCGGATCAATGCTTGAATCTCGTAAATCTATCTCGCCATCAATAACTTGCCTGTCAGTGGACTGTTGGAAGTGGTTCATCCACATGATTCGCAGCCCAAATAATATAAGTAAAAATATGATAATACTTATGATAAAATATCGTATTTTCATGAATGTGATTTGCGAAAAATTTCTCGCAAAGCCTCCCTAATATTTAATCAAATTGTTTTAACTATTAAAATCATTTTACATGATAAAAAAGAAGCGTCAATTGATCGCCGTGACCTCTTTCTAGCCAATCAAGGAATATGTTTTAGTTTTGTTCAAACCATTAATCTTGACTTTCTTAAATATATAAAGGCGCATGAACAAATTGCTTTTAACGAACCGAGCCTTTAAACTATTGATAAGATAAATAAACAACTAGAATAAAGGTAGAATAAGGGAAGGGATTCACGATTGCTTGAATTGATCGCTTTTTTAAGCTTTATTGCATTGATTGTCGGGATTGTTGGAAGTATTAAAGGAAATTTAAAGTTTTTAAACATCAATCACCGAAAACAAGCGTTTTTGTTAACAGGAATTGCTTTTTTACTTTTTATAATTTTAGTTCCATTGACTGAGAGTAATACAGATTCCGAAGCGGATTCAGATGAAGATCTGACTACGGAAGAAGTTGCTGCAACAGACGATGAACAAGTAGAAACCGAGGCAAAAGATAAAGTAGAAAAGGAAAAATCTGACAAGAAAGACGAAAAAAACGAAGTAGATGAAGAGAAAAAAGAAGAAAAATCATCTAAAAAAGAGGGCCAAACATTAGAACCATTAAACGCTCATTTTATAGATGTGGGTCAAGCGGATGCAGCACTTATCCAATTTTCTGATGCTGATGAATCATTTAATATCGTCATTGATAGTGGTGATTGGAATCGTAATGACACAGTCAATTATTTAAAAGAGATTGGCATAAAAAATATCGATTTACTCGTTGGCACTCATCCACATGCCGACCATATCGGCCAGATGGATGCGATCATTGAACAATTCTCAGTTGATGAAGTATGGATGTCAGGGGACAGTGCGACATCACAAGTGTTTGAACGTGTTTTAACCGCTATTGACCAACATGATGTCGGCTATCATGAACCCCGGGCTGGTGAGCAATTTGAGATGGGTCCATTAACGATTGATGTTGCCCATCCCTCATCTGTCAATGGTGATTTAAATAATGGTTCGATTGTACTTAATTTAACCTATGGTGAAGTAAAATTTCTGTTCACAGGTGATGCAGAAAAAGAAGCTGAAGCAGAAATGGTTAGTCGTGGGGACTATTTACAAGCGCAAATTTTAAAGGTCGGTCACCATGGGTCCGA
>DATGTA010000023.1:0-4560 GCA_035302085.1 Bacillota bacterium | reverse complement strand
TTTTTCTTTAAATAGTTCATCATATAACGGCGGACAATAAAAAAGCCAAGTGCCACACCAGCAATTAATGCAGCTAGCGCGATAAGAACGACCCATATTGTGCTCATTCGTTTGTTCCTCCTTCATGTAAACTCCTCTAACAAGTATAGACAAACAGTTATTAATTGACAACATTATCTAACGGAAATGTTTGCTTTAAACATTGCTCGTCTCATTTCAGCAATTTTTTATTTATTCATTAAGCATCGTTTGTACAATATTAACAACATTTTCTTTCGTAAAGCCGTATTTTTCAACGACAATATTACCTGGGGCCGATGCGCCAAATGTATCAATCGTTAACACTTTTCCTTCATGTCCAACATATTTGTGCCAACCGTGTGATGCACCCATTTCAATCGCTAACCGTTTTGTCACTTGGTCAGGAATGATTGTTTGCTTATAGTTAGCACTTTGTTCGTCAAATCGGTCCCACGAAGGCATTGAGACAACTTGTGTATCAATTCCTTGTTCTAACAATGACTTTTGTGCTTCAACGGCCAAATTGACCTCAGAACCTGTTGCTAATAATAGAGCATCGGGCTCTGTTTTAGTCGCTGGACTAATAATGTAAGCACCTTTTTTAACTCCGTCATACGCTTTTTCCTTTGTTGCAGGTAATGTTTGGACATTTTGGCGTGTTAAGACGAGTGCTGTCGGTTGATCAGTTGACTCCATCGCTAATCGCCAAGCGGCCTGTGTTTCATTCGCATCTGCTGGGCGAATGAGTGAAAGGCCTGGCATAGCTCGTAGGGATGCAAGTTGTTCAATCGGTTCATGTGTCGGTCCATCTTCACCAACAGCAATTGAGTCATGAGTAAACACATATGTAACAGGTGTTTTCATTAAAGCTGCTAAGCGAATTGCTGGGCGTAAATAGTCACTGAAGACGAAAAATGTTCCCCCATAAACTTTTAATCCCCCATGCAGAGCCATACCATTAAGAGCTGCCCCCATAGCAAATTCACGAACACCAAACCAAATATTGCGCCCTTTATAGTTTGTTCGACTAAAGTCGCCTCCGTCTTTAATCATCGTATTGTTTGATGAGGCTAAATCGGCACTTCCCCCAAAGAAGTATGGTACAGATTTTGCGATCGCATTTAGAACCGAATTTGATGTTGCTCGTGTGGCTTCGTTCGTTGTTTCATCATAAACCGGTAATTGAGCTTCCCAATTTTCTGGTAATTGGCCATCAATTGCTAACTGTAAACTTTTCGCTAATTGTGGATACTCTTTTTTATAATTTGTCAAAAGGTTATTCCAATCCGTTTCAAGCTGTTTTCCACGTTGAGCAATTTTATCATTAAAATCAGCATAAACTTCATCAGGAACATTAAAAGCATCATGTGTCCACTTATAGTAATCTTTTGTCAAGAGGGCTTCTTCTTCACCAAGCGGTGCACCGTGTGAAGCAGATGTGCCTGATTTATTCGGCGAGCCGTAACCAATAACTGTTTTAACTTCAATGAGTGTTGGCTGATCTTTATTTTCTTTAGCCGTTTTTAAAGCTTGTCTTATTTCATCAACATCATTACCATCTTTAACAAAAATGACTTGCCATCCATAAGCTTCAAATCGTTGTTTCGTTTGCTCAGAAAATGCTTTATTTAAATCACCGTCTAAGGAAATATCGTTTGAATCATATAAGGCGATCAGTTTACCTAACCCTAAATGACCGGCTAAGGACGCTGCTTCATGAGAGATACCTTCCATAATATCACCATCACTAATTAACGCATATGTGTAGTGATCAATGATCGGAAATTGATCTTGATTATATGTCGCAGCTAAATGTGCTTCAGCCATTGCCATTCCAACAGCCATGGCAATTCCTTGTCCAAGTGGGCCTGTTGTAGCTTCAACACCATCTGTGTCCAGTACTTCTGGGTGTCCTGGTGTGTTTGAACCCCACTGACGAAATTGTTTAAGGTCATCAATTGTTACATCATAACCTGATAAGTGAAGTAATGCATATAAAAGCATTGAGCCATGGCCTGCTGATAAAATAAATCGATCACGGTTAAACCATGTTGCGTTTTGTGGGTGATGATTCATAAATTCTGTCCATAACGTGTAAGCCATCGGGGCTGCTCCCATCGGTAAACCTGGATGACCTGATTGAGCTTTTTCAATCGCATCAATGGCTAATGTTCGAATCGTATTTATTGATAATTGTTCGGTTGTTCCCACCGTATAATCCCCTTTCAAAGACGTAGTTGTTCGCCCTTATTTTATACATAATTACTTATTCATACAAGTATTTGTTAATGATTATCAATTATTAACGATCTTTATTCTTTAAATCTTTTATTTTTTTCGGGGTAACATCTTCACCAGTAGGATCAACAATTTTCACTGATTTTAATTGATTTTTAAATGATGATCGTATATTTTGTAAATATTTTTGTCTTAATTTATGTTGTTCTTGTTTTTCTTCTTTTGTTAATGTTTCTTTTTTCGCTTTTTTTGCTAATTCATTAATTCGCTTTAACTCTTCATCTGTGATCATTTTAAAACTCCTTTATTTGACGTAAAAAAACAAAGACGTATATTGTCTTTGTTTATTTTAGCTTGTTCATACACGTTATTCAACTATTCATTCATATATTCACGATAGCGCCGATGGACAGTTGCTCGTGATACCGAATACCCTTGGAGCTTTAGTTTTTCCGTCACTTCAGCAAATGTTAGTTGTTGCTCACGTAATTTGACAATTTTTTCAATCGGAACCTCTATTCGCTTTCTTCCTGGCGAATCATGTAAGCCTTTAAGGTTTTTACTTGGATCATAACCCCGGCTAATCGCTCGTCTCATACCACGCTTAATTTTAACATTATGGATTTTACGTTGATATTCTTCTACTGTACTTAAAATTTCTAATACCATCGAATCGGCTTCAGATAGTTCAAGTTCTGATTCATTTATAGCGGTATATATCTTAATATTTAATTTGTTTAATTCATGAAATAAGGCGATTTTTGCATGGCCACGACCAAGACGTGTTTCATCTTGAATGAGCAAACAATCGGCTTGCTCAGCTACAAAATATTCTAGCATTGTAAAAATACCATCACGATCAATATCATATCCACTCGCTTGTTCCGAAATGCTATCAATAATCGTTAGACTATGTTTTGTCGCTAGTTGCTCCAATTCTATTTTTTGACGTTCTAAGGATGTGTTTTGTTCAGATTTAGTCGTACTTACTCGACAATAAATAATAGCTCGCATATAAATATTTGTCCTTTACCCACTTGTAATAAGTGCATAGTAAATAAAAACTAAAGTTAATCCAAAACTGATTAAGTAAAACATATCTGATTTATTCATTCGACTAAACATATTTATCCATCCCTTTCATGACATACGTAAAGAACAAGTGTTCGCATGAGTATAATATAACACCGAACAAATGATCTGTCAACAATTATACGAACGAATGTTTGCATTGTACAAATTGTAATGATAGACTAATGTTAAATGTGTATGTAAGGAGCGAATAGGTGATGACAAAATTATCGAAGCGCCAACAAATGATTTTAGATTTTATAAAAAGTGAAGTAGAAACAAAAGGTTATCCACCATCTGTCAGAGAAATTGCCAGTGCTGTCGGGTTAGCGTCAAGTTCGACCGTTCACGGGCATCTGTCACGATTAGAAACAAAAGGCTTTATTCGCCGGGATCCGACAAAACCACGGGCTATTGAAGTACTCGAACTTGAAGATGAGCTTATCCCACACGGCGATGTTAGTTATGCCCCGTTGATCGGAAAAGTAACGGCTGGTTTACCAATTACGGCTGTTGAAAATATTGAAGAATATCTTCCCATACCACGTACACGAGCCGGAACCGATGACAATTTATTCGTCTTGACAATCGAGGGTGACAGTATGATTGAAGCAGGTATTTTTGATGAAGACCTAGTCATCGTAAAACAACAAAATACCGCTGACAATGGTGATATCATTGTTGCGATGACCGAAGATGATGAAGCGACGGTAAAACGTTTTTTTAAAGATACAAACCATATTCGCTTAGAACCAGAAAATGCAACGATGGAACCTTTAATTTATCATGACGTAACTATTTTAGGAAAAGTTATCGGTGTTTATCGAGAAATTGATTAATCATAAGTAAAAACGAGACTTCACATATTAACCGTGAAAGTCTCGTTTTTGTTTCATAACAATTACGTTACATAACTATTTATTATTAATCATTTGTTCTAAAGCAGCAGTCATAGCTATTTTAACATGTTCATACGTTAAGCCACCTTGGATAAATGTCATGTATGGTGGTTTTAAAGGACCGTCCGCCGACAATTCTATACTAGAGCCTTGAATAAACGTCCCTCCAGCCATAATAACTTCATCATCATAACCAGGCATTTCACTCGGTTGTGGTTGAACGTAAGAATTGATCGGTGAATATTGTTGGATCGCTTGGCAAAAGGCGAGCATTTGTTCGCGATTACCAAATGTAACTGATTGAATAAGATCTGTTCGTTGCTCCATATAA
>DATGTA010000022.1:0-17563 GCA_035302085.1 Bacillota bacterium | reverse complement strand
ATTTCCCAGAATACGTATAAAATGATCATATGATCTGAAAATACGAGACCAAGCATCCCGCCCATAAATAAGAGCAGGTATATGTAAAAGTGTTTTAAAGATTCTTCTTTAGATAAATAATAAATTGAATACAAGACAACTAAAGCGCCAATACCGGTAATCAAAAGAGAAAATATAATGCCAAGTCCATCAAGATATGTATTAAAATTGATATCAAAAGAAGGAATCCATTTTAATGAATAAGCATACGTTTCTCCATTTGCGATATGTGGAATATAGCGGCTTAAACAAATAAATAATATTGTTGGAACAGCCATGACGATCCAGCCAATATGTAGTTTTGAAAGTCTTTTGTATAAGAATGGTATAATTCCTGCAACTAAAAACGGAAAAAAGATCGCTATATTTACAGTTATCAAGAGCGAACCTCCTATTAGAATCATTGGTGTCCCATACAAACTCAATATTGACCAATTGAGTAGTGAAAAAAATAAATACATCTCATGAAGTATATAGAAGTTTTCGGATGATAATGTATTATTATGCGTACAAACAATACAAAGCTTACATTAAGGGGACATTAATAAATATCTTCTTTTTTAATTATATATCATAGACATTTTCATTGCACTACAAACGATTAATATAATAATATACAATAGTCCCTATATAGTTCTGGAATTTTTGCCGGAAATCGCTTATGATATAAGAAATCAATCAAGTAGTTATGAAATTAATTCAAAGACTTGAATAAATATAAGGTATAACATTACGCAATTAGAAAGATTACATTCGTGATGTAAGGAAAGGTGACAAAACTGTGGATAAAGTAATCGGTCATATGGATGAAAGTATTTTAGTCTGTGTATACTATGGGCCGAACGGGGAACGACTCATTCAACGAGGTCATGTTTTAGCTGAATTGCTCAATTGTCCTCTTTATGTTTTAACAGTTGATCAACTCCCCTATGATAAATTTGATGCTGAAAAATCGGGTTATATTGAACGTTGGGAAGAATTATCCGATCAGTTAAATGTTGAAGAGTTTATTTTAAAAGATGAGCAAAAACGCCCGACTGAAAAAGTTATTGCCGAAATTGCTCATCAATACAATGTCACACAAGTTATTATCGGACAAACGCCACAAAATCGTTGGGAAGAAATTACCAAAGGGAGCTTTGTGAATGCTTTACAACGCGAACTGTCATCGTTTATCGACATCCATATCGTCTCGGTCGACCGAACGATTCGTAGTGACAAAGGAAACATTTATGAAAAAGGTGTTCGAGCATTTTTGTTACGTGGAGAAGATGAAGACTTTTACACATTGACGTTTACGAAATCAAAGAAAAACCAATACGAAGGAATATTTTATAAAGAAGTCGGCACAGACTTTAACAACGGTATTTTCAAGTTTATTTATGAAAGAAAAACATACCAAGTTGATGTCCATGATAATATCGTCAAGGAACCGATTAAAGAACCACCAAATGTATAAATTTAAAATAATAACCCTGCCCCTAGCCTAAATTATTTATGGCCAGTAGCAGGGTTTGCTGTTTATTTGACAGCCGATCTTAATTCGTCTAATTCAATAATTCGGTCTTGGTTTGTATAAACATTCATTTTTTTGCCTCGAACAAAGCCGACGACCGTAATGCCTAAATCGTTGGCTAAATTTAACGCTAAGTCCGTTGGTGCTGATTTAGAAATAATAATCCCAATTCCCATTTTAGAAACTTTCAATAAAACTTCCGATGAAATACGCCCACTGAATGCGATGACTTTATCATTTAATTTAATGTCATTTTCAATGATGTAACCGTAAATTTTATCTAAAGCGTTATGACGACCAATATCATTGTGAATCGTTAAAATTTTATCGGCCGTACATAAAGCGGCATTATGAATGCCCCCAGTCATTTGAAAAGATGTTGATAGCGTTTGTAGTTGATCGATTAATGATAAGCATTGTTGAGCGTGGATTTTAATGGGTGTTGTGACAGTTTTTGCGGTTTGAACATCACTTTTGAAATAAAACTGACGGCTTTTTCCACAACATGAACCGATAAATCGTTTCGAGTGATCTTGATCAAATTGTTCGATCGGGCGATTAACTTCAACATAGGCAAAACCTTGCGTATCATCGATTGAAATCGAACGGATTTCATCAAAAAAGCGAACGACCCCTTCAGATGCTAAAAAACCGATAATAAGTTCACGTATATGAGTTGGTGTGCAGACCATTGTGGCAAATTCTTTACCATTAATAACGATTGTTAAAGGGAATTCGATGGCAATTGCTTCTTCTTCAACCGAAAGCGTGTCATCATCAAAGCGAGCAATTTCCCAATCATTTATAAAGACATTTTCCAAAGTCATCCACCTCCTATAAAACCGGATGAAATTAATGGGCATTGTTTTTTAGCAATGCCCATTAATGACTATAAACAATTCCCATTTAACTCGGTTCTGTTTCGAGTTCTTCAATACGTCTTTCAACATATCGTGTATCTTTATGTGCGAAATATGTTTCAGCTTTTTCGATAATGGCTGCAACATTATATTCAGGAATTCCTGCATGGTCTTGGTAATTGCTTTCTGAAGGGATAAGAACGTTTCCTTCAGGCCAAAACAGTTCAGTGTTTTCTTCACGAATCGGTACGAATTTTGCTCGCCCATTAAATGCAACATATTTATTGTATACGACGATTGCCTCACCTTCTGATATTCCATGTTTTCGGGCATCATTTTCATTCATCATGACATCGTAGCGGTCAGCCGCATTAAACGAGTCTTTTTCATCATAAATCATCGAGTTAAATTGATTCCCTCTTCGTGTTGTGACATAAACATGTCCTTCAGGTTTGCGCAACTCAGGTATCTCAACGGCAATTAAATTTCCTTTTCCATCAGGTGTAGGACAAATAGCATCCTCACATAACCAAGCACCACCCCATTGGAAAACATCACCACGGTTTTTTAAATGTTGTATCCCATCATAGTTTGGTGCTGTTTTCGCAATTTCTTCACGAATCGCTGCAGCGTCCTCAAAGTGGATTAAATGCTTTTCATCTGGTTTAACACGTTTTGCTAAATCGATATAAATTTCCCACTCTGATCTAGCCTCCTCAATTCGTGGTCCTTTAATTTCTGGTGAGAAGTAAACCATTCGTTCGGTTGATGTTGATGTACCGCCACCGGGTTGTTCATAACGCGTCATCGCAGGTAATACAATGACCGCTTCTTTCGCGTCGACAAGTGTTGACGTATTGAAAATAATATCTTGATGAACACGTATATCAACACTTTCTAATGCTTCTTGTACGAATTCAGGATTTGGCATCGTTTCCAAAAAGTTTCCACCTGACATATAATAGAGCTTTAATTGACGCTCATGGTCTTCTGGAAGAAGCGCATTTTCTAAAGTAACACCAACAATATCCCCTTGCCACTCAGGAATCTTGAATTTCCAATGTTCTTCGACTCGTTTTCGGTTGGCTTCGTTCATATCACCACCAGGTAAGACAAAAGGATCTGCTCCCATTTCACCTGATCCTTGAACACCTGAATGGCCTCTTATTGGCATCAGCCCACAATGTTTTCGGCCTAAGAATCCACGCAAAAGAGCTATATTCGCAACTTGTGACACATTATCTGTACCGAAGCGGTGTTGTGTGAGGCCCATTGACCAAACGAAAACAGCTGATTGAGATTTTGCAAGAAGCGCTGCAAGCTCACCCATACGTTCCTTCGTTAAACCGGATGATTTCTCCAGCTGTTCCCAATCATAAGCCATTACTTTTTCACGCAGTTCATCATAGCCATTTACATGTTCTTGGACAAACTCATGATTTATGGCTGATCCTGGATCTTGTTCTTCCATTTCAAACCAATGCTTCATAATGCCATGCATAAAGGCGATATCCCCACCGATGTTTACTTGATAAACATCATCAGCAATTTTTGTTCCAAACAATGCTGATTCAGGAACAGAAGGGATCCAATACTTTTCCATCGCCGGTTCAAAATAAGGATTAATAATAATAATTTTCGTTCCTTTACGTTTAGCCGCATACATATATTTTGTTGAAACAGGTTGGTTGTTCGCAGCGACTGAACCCCAAAATAGAAGAACGTCTGTACCAATCCAGTCTTGATAATTACATGTTGATGCACCAACACCAATTGAACGATTAAGCGCAGTTTTCGATGGTGAATGACAAATTCGTGAGGCATTATCAATATTATTCGTTCCTAAAAAACGAGACACTTTTGCGGCTGTATAGTAAACCTCGTTCGTAATTCCCCGAGAGGTTAAATAAAAAGCAAATTGTTTAGGGTCAATCGAACGGATTTTTTCAGCGATCTTATCTAAAGCCTCATCCCAAGAAATTCGGCTAAAATGACGGTCACCCGGTTTTCGAATAAGTGGATAAGGGATCCGGCCAAGTTTTCTTAATTCCGTACTACTTAATTGCCGCAACTCATCAATATCTTGATGAACGACCGCTTCATCCATTGCAGGCATCGTACTTAAGCGTAAAACATTTAGTCGGGTCATACATAAGTGTGGTCCCTTTAATGTTTGGTCTCTAAGGCCAGAAACACCGAGTGCACAGCCGTCACAGACACCTTGTGTGAGTATTCTCGTGGCATATGGTAAGTTGTCTTTGTTCTCCCAAACGACGCGCATCATGTCACGAATATGGTGAGGTTTAACCTTTCCTAATCCAAAAGGCACTTTGCTAGCCCACAAGCTTGTATCGGGTCTTTTTGGTAACTTTGTTGGGCCAGGATGTTGAGTTTTCCCCATTGTTTTCCCTCCAACTAAATTATTATATGAAACTAGCGATAAATATTTACAAAAAAATATCGTAACAGCAATCTTTGTGTAGTTTTTAAAGATAATGTTACGATAAGATGTTTTAAAATGTCTATGGTGTTATGTTTAAATTCATGAATACAGCTATTCGATTATATTATATCATGGATATCAACCGATTTTACAGCTAATTGCTCAATATTTTTGTATGGTGAATATTTATTCTATTAAAATTTCTAGTTAAGTTTTAATTGATAAATGTTTTATTCATGTAAATGGAATTATTGTTTATTAAGTTGTTCATCGACATTTATCAAAAGCTCTTTAATCGTTTGATCATGAATGGTTAAGTCGGCATACATGTCATATGGTGTTGGTTCACGATTAACGATAACTAATTTAGCGCCATTTTCTTTCGCTTGTAAAGGAAATAAATTTGCCGGTGAAACGGATAACGAAGAACCTAAGACGATTAATAAATCGGCTCGCATCGCCTCTACTTCCGCTTGTTGGAAAACATCTTGTGGTAACATCTCACCGAAAAGAACAATTCCGGGGCGAACAGTCCCGTCACAGTCATAGCAATTTGTTTGACCATTTAAATAGTCTTTTCGTGGATGCTCTTTCTGGCAATCATGGCAATGAAACTTATGAAAGGTTCCGTGCAGTTCCATGACATGTTGACTACCGGCATCATGATGAAATCCATCGACATTTTGTGTAATAATTGCTTGAATAATCTCTTTTGCTTCCCACTCACCTAAAATTTTGTGTCCTTCATGTGGTTGATACTTTGTTATTTCCCGCAGTCGATAACGATAAAACTCGGTAAATTCAGCTTCATTATGGAGTAAGGCATTAACATTAGCTAACTCATCGGGATTAAACTTTTCCCATAAGCCTCTCGATTCGGATCGAAAATCAGGTAACCCACTTTCCGTTGACATCCCTGCGCCAGTAAAAATAACCGTATGTGAAGCATCTGACAATAAATCTTTTAATTGTTTCATTATCTATTCACCTCGTCTACTTCTATGGTAAGGGATTTTGTTAGTTATCTCAAAATTGTATTATTAAAGGACACCTTGAGCAATCATGGCATTAGCAATTCGTTTAAACCCAGCGATGTTTGCACCGACGACTAAATTATTTGTCTGTCCATAGTTGTTTGCTTCGGTTATACAGCGATCATAAATATTTTGCATGATTTGTTTAAGTTCGGCATCTACTTTGGCAAACGACCAGTTCACTTTAGCACTATTTTGGGCCATTTCTAACGATGAAACAGCAACACCACCAGCGTTCACGGCTTGGGCAGGGCCGAATAAAACATGATTGTCAATAAAAATTTGTGTCGCCTCAAGCGACGATGGCATATTCGCACCTTCTGCAACAACCTTGACACCGTTTTGAACGAGTTGTTTTGCTGCTTGTTCATCGATTTCATATTGAGTCGCACAAGGCAGGGCAATATCACAAGGAATAGACCAGATGTCTGTACATTGATCACAATATTTTGTCTCGGAATCGATTGTTAAATAGTCGCTAATTCGTTTATTTTCAACAAGCTTTAACTGTTTGATCGAGGCCACATCAAGCCCCTCTTCATTGTAAATGTAACCGGATGAATCACTACAAGCGATAATTTTTGCCCCTTTTTCAACTGCTTTTTCCATCGTATGCACAGCTACGTTACCTGAACCAGAAACGATGATTGATTTCCCGGCTAATGACAAGTTTTTCTCACGGAGCATTTCCTCCACGAAATAAATTGCCCCATAACCTGTAGCTTCCGTCCGTCCGAGACTACCGCCATATTCAATTCCTTTCCCTGTGATGACACCAGGCTCATATGTTCCAGTAAGTCGTTTGTACATACCAAACATATAACCGATTTCTCGAGCACCAACCCCGATATCGCCCGCCGGTACGTCGACATCTGGGCCAATATATTTAGCCAATTCTGTCATATAACTTTGACAAAAGCGCATAATTTCCATGGTTGATTTTCCTTTAGGGTCAAAGTCTGCTCCGCCCTTTGCGCCCCCAATCGCTTGCCCAGTGATGGCATTTTTAATGGTCTGTTGGAACGCTAGGCTTTTCATAATACTTAAATTAACGGACGGATGAAAACGAATCCCCCCTTTATATGGTCCAATGGCTTGGTTAAATTGGACACGATAACCACGGTTCACATGAATTTTTCCTTGATCATCTACCCAAGGTACTTTAAACGAGATGATCCGATCTGGTTCAACGATGCGCTCTAAAATACTATGTTTTTCATAACATGAATTATTTTTAAATAATGGAGTGATCGCATCAAATAAACTTTTAACAGCTAATTGAAATTCACGCTGGTCTTGATTTCTTTCTTTTACTTTAGCAAAAACTTTGTTCACATAATCACAAGTGTTTTCATTCAATCTAGTTTTAATGAAACTCATAAATAAAACTCCTTTCTTCAAATCATTCGTCTTAATCATCGAATCATGCGATCATTCATCGAGTAATTAACTCATTTTATGATAGAAATTCATATTTATTATTGAATAAGCCATATTTTTATGATTGATCAGATGATTTTGTTCGTTGATTATGAGGCAGTATTAAATGAATAGGTATGAGGCTAACAGAATAGTGGCAATGATTTTCTTCTATAACTAATATCATATATAATATAAGTGATCTTGGCAATGCTTAAAATAGATAAAATATATATCAACATGAGATGATAATGAGGTGGATGAGTTGGAATTAAGACAAATTAAATATTTTATAGAAGTCGCCAAACGTGAACATGTCACAGATGCAGCGAATGCTTTACACGTTGCACAGTCAGCTGTTAGTCGACAAATATTTAATTTAGAAGCAGAGTTAGGTGTTGATTTATTTATTCGTGAAGGTCGTCGGATTAAATTAACAACCGTTGGCCGGGCATTTTTAGAACGAATGGAACAAGCGATGAATGTCATTGATGATGCCGAGCAAATTGTTGAAGAATATACAGATCCAAAACGGGGAACGATTCATATTGGTTTTCCAAGTAGTTTAGCGACATACATGTTGCCAACAGCCATTTCCGCTTTTCGCAACGAATATCCCCATGTCAAATTTTCTTTAAATCAAGGTTCATATCATTATTTAAAAGAAGCGGTTGTAAAAGGTGATGTCAATATCGCTTTAATGGCACCTGTTCCGATTAATATTTCAAAAACTCAAGGAACAATTTTATTTACTGAGGATCTTGTCGCATTATTACCAAAAAGACATCCATTAGCAAAAGAAAGCTCACTGACACTTAACGATTTACGAAATGATTCTTTCATTTTATTTCCAGAAGGATTTATTTTACGGAAAATTGTCGATAAAGCGTGTTCACAATTCGGCTACAAACCAAAGATGGCTTTTGAAGGCGAAGATATCGATGGGATTAAAGGGCTTGTTTCTGCCGGTCTTGGCGTGACACTTGTACCAGAAATTACAATTGTCGAAAATATACCACGCTCAACAGTAGCGATTCCTATTATTGAACCAAGTGTTACTCGTACGGTCGGAATGTTAATCCCTACCGAACGAACGCTCCTGCCGACAGAAAAACTATTTTTTCAATTTTTAAAAGACTTTTTCACACGTTTGGAAAAGTTCCAATATTAATCGGAAGGCTATTTGTGAATTTTAATCGGTCATATAAAAGGATCGTTATTGAGATAGTCATTGCGTCTAATAGAGAAAATAAACTTTGGTGTCAGGTTGATTGCTTAGAAACGGAGATAAAATTAAACAAAGTAATTTTTTAAGCTGAGATTCCATCGGGATATTCAGCTTTTATGTTGCGTAAATGTTAGATATAATATGCTAAATTTTAGAAATAACTTGCATTATGTGGCCACTTATTGTAATATATAACTAACAAATTGATTGAAATATATTACTTAATGTTGGTGATGATATGATAAGTAAGATGAAACTCGCACGAATTGAAAAGGGTTTGACCCAGGAATCGCTTGCCAAAAAAGTAAAGGCGACAAGACAAACGATTGGATTGATTGAAAAAGGAGAATACAATCCGAGTTTAAATTTATGTCGGGCAATTGCTAAAGCATTAGATAAAACGTTAGATGATTTATTTTGGGAGGGCGATTAAATGTTTCGTTCATTTTTAAATATATTTTTACCTGATGATGAGTATAAGCGGACATGAATATTATATTTTATGGCTGAAGCAATGTTTATGACAGTCGTAGCATTCTTAGTCATTGGAATGCCTGTTTATTTCTTTAATCATTTATCGATTGATGGTGAAGCGTTACTATTTTTAACACCGTTTTTAATGGTAACTTATACGTTTTTACGTTATATTTTTTCGGGCCTGCAACATACAGAAATTTTTCACGAAAGAGACTATAAACGGGAACGCCTACAAGCGATTATCCGTACAGGTTTATCTGGTTTTTTCTTCTTCATTGCGCTATTAATTATTAAAGGGATTCCTAAAAACATCAGTGAAACATTAGATCTTATATTTTTACCAGTCTTTTTTATTATTTTTTATTTTATTTTAGAGATCATTTCTTTAAAACGTTCCATCAAGAAAAACAAGGAGCTTGATGAATAAAACTTTGATTTTATTGCAAGGCACAATATTGTGTGATAGAGTACTATATACAATATATTGATCTAACAAAAACAATTAAATACTATATGTAGTGTTATGGGTCATGGTGATCGTCAAGATCTTAAAATGGGAACTCAGTGAAAAGCTGGAACTGCCCCCGCAACTGTAAGTGTCAATGGCCGTGAAAAGCCACTGATTCATTCATTAATGAATTGGGAAGGCTTCGGTAATCATATATGCACGAGTCAGGAGACCTGCCATGAAATCCATAGTTTCATTTCTTCGGGGTGGGAGAATGTGAAGCGATAGATAAAATATACACCATTTCTGTCGTTTAAGCCGTTTATCCCCGTGATAAACGGCTTTTTGATGATCAGACAACGGTCATCAAATTTCTTTCACCTCCTGTAAAGCTTTTATATTAAGGGAGGTTTTTTTAATGACGACAACTAAGTCTATGACGAAAGATAATGAATTAACGTCACTTATTAAAGAAATTACAGAGGGTTTATTAGTTGATGCCGCTTCTTATGAAGAAAAAGTTATGCGGACAATTTCCGAGGCGACTATTGATGACTATGCTTATGATGTCTTGATCAAAAGTGCTTTAGAAAATATCGATGAGTCTGAGCCAGATTGGACATATGTTGCGAGTCGTGCTTATTTACAGCAACTCTATGAAAAAGCAGCACAAAACCGTGGCTATGCAGCCGGATTGAAATACGGCGACTTTTATACATTACTCAAAACATTAACCGATCAAGGCATATATTCGCCACATTTACTAACGACATATTCGAGGGAAGATATCGCCTATTTTGCAACAAAAATTAATCCTGAACGAGATTTGTTATTTACGTACTTAGGTTTATATACATTAGCGACACGATACTTAGCAAAAGACTATGAAAATAATATTTATGAATTACCACAAGAACGTTGGATGATTATCGCCATGCACCTCATGCATGAGGAAGACCCAAGTCAACGAAATGACCTTGTCATTGAAGCATATTGGGCGTTGAGTAATCTTTACATGACCGTTGCAACACCGACAATGAATAATGCCGGTAAAACACATGGTCAACTCTCAAGTTGTTTTATTGATACGGTCGATGATAGTTTACAAGCCATTTATGATAGTAATACAGATATTGCGAAACTATCAAAAAATGGTGGCGGTATTGGGGTCTATATGGGGAAAGTGCGTGCTCGAGGAAGTTCGATTAAAGGATTTAAAGGGATGTCAAGTGGTGTTGTTCCATGGATTAAACAACTGAACAATACAGCGGTAAGTGTTGATCAGCTCGGGACACGTAAAGGTGCGATTGCGATTTACCTTGATGCTTGGCATAAAGATATTGAGTATTTTTTAGATTTAAAATTAAATAATGGTGATGAAAGATTACGTGCTCATGATATTTTTACAGGAATAACTTTACCTGATTATTTTATGGAACAAGTCGAAAAACGAGGGGATTGGTATTTATTTGATCCTCATGAAGTTCGTGAAGTGATGGGTTACTCATTAGAAGATTTTTATGATGAGGCAAAAGGTGATGGCACATGGCGCCAAAAATATAAAGAATGTATCGCTCACGAAGGTTTAAGTAAACGTAAAGTGCCAGCAATTGAAATTATGAAACGTATTTTACGGTCACAACTTGAATCAGGAACACCGTTTATGTTTTACCGTGATGAAGTGAACCGACGTAATGTGAATAGTCATGAAGGAATGATTTATTGTTCAAATTTATGTACTGAAATTACACAAAATCAGTCACCAACAGAATTTTTAGAAGAGTACATTGAACATGAAAATACAATCGTTAAAAAATATAAAACAGGTGATTTCGTTGTTTGTAATTTAAGTTCAATTAATTTAGGCCGTGCCGTTCCAAATGATGTCCTTGAGCGGCTGATCAAAATTCAAGTGCGTATGCTTGATAATGTGATCGATATTAATACATTGCCGATTAAACAGGCGATGTTGACGAACCAGAAGTATCGGGCAATTGGCCTTGGGACATTTGGTTGGCATCATTTACTCGCTTTAAAAGGGATTGAATGGGAATCTGATGAAGCCGTTGCATGTGCTGATGAACTTTATGAAAAAATTGCTTATTTAACGATTAAAAACAGTATGGAACTAAGTGAAGAAAAAGGGCATTATCCAACGTTTAAAGGAAGCAAATGGGAAACAGGTGAATATTTTACGGATCGTGGGTATACCGATGAAAAGTGGAATAAGTTAAAAGAAGCCGTGCAAGAAAAAGGGATCCGCAACTCTTATTTAATGGCTGTTGCGCCTAACTCATCAACAGCGATGATTGCCGGATCAACGGCAAGTATTGACCCTGTTTTTAAGCCATTTTATAGTGAAGAGAAAAAAGATTTTCGTATTCCGACGACCGCACCAGATATGACCCATGAAACATACAATATTTATCGTCGATCAGCTTATATCGTTGATCAACGGTGGTCAGTGAAGCAAAATGCGACAAGACAAAAACATATTGACCAAAGTATTTCATTTAATATTTATGTGCCACATACGATACGGGCATCTGTTTTACTTGATGTTCATTTACAAGCTTGGCGCTCAGGGCTTAAAACGACGTATTATGTACGATCAACAGCGAGCGATATTGAAGAATGTGAATGGTGTGAAAGCTAATGAAAGTACTTATTGCTTATTTAACGTATAGTGGAAACACTCAAGAAGTCGCAGAACTTATTGCTGAACAATTGGCGGACAATGATATTGACATTACATGGCATCGGATCGGGTTTGATCTGGTGCCAGATGTCGATACATTTGATGTGATCTTTTTAGGGACGTTTACGTGGGATTATGGTGAGACTCCGTTTGAAGTGAAAGAGTTTGTCTTAGATGTCGGCTACAAACCTGAAAACATCGCTATTTTTGGAACAGGTGATACACAATTTGGTGATGCAAATCAATATTGTAAAGCGGTTGATAAATTAGTGACGTTTTACGAAAGCCCGTGGCCGGGACTTAAAATCGAGCAGTCCCCACGCGGTTCACAAGAACATCTCGTTAAAAAATGGGTAGGAGGAGTTATGCAATATGCAACAAACATTACTTATGCGCGCTAAAACGTTAGAACCGGCTTTTCCAAATAAATCAACAGGTCTCTTTAACGGGGAATCGAGTGGGATTTTGAATTGGAATGATATCGCTTATCCCCACTGGTATCAAATGTATAAACGATTACTTGGAAACTATTGGCAAGCCGATGAAGTGAATATGGCAAGTGATGTCAAGCAATTTCCAACACTTACACGTGCGGAAAAAGATGCTTATTTGAAAATTATCGGATTACTATCGACATTAGATGCCCCACAAACACGAATTGCTTTATTGTTATCACTTTATGCGACAGATCCATCTGTTCAATCAATATTAGCAGTGATTGCTCAACAAGAAGCGGTGCATAATGAAAGTTATTCATATGTGTTATCATCTGTTGTCTCACTTGATGAACAAAATGAATCATTTGAACTTGGCAGAAAAGATCCAGTTTTATTACACCGTAATGAGCAAGTGATCCACCATTATAATAAATTTATTGAGGAACCAACATTAGAAAACATGTTAAAAGTTATGGTCTTTACAGCTTTACTTGAAGGAATGTTTTTCTATTCTGGATTCGCCTTCTTTTACAACTTAGCTCGCCATAATAAAATGGTTGGAACTTCGACAATGGTTAGTTATATTAATCGGGATGAACTCGAACATGGTCGCTTTATTACCGAATTATTTCGCGCAACACTCGCGGAAAATCCGGATCATAATACCGAAGAGTTTATCCAGTGGGTGTATGACACCTTTGAAACGAGTGTTGAGCGTGAAATTGAATGGTCAACATATGTTCTCGCTGATATTGAAGGCATTGATCTTGTGGAAATGGGTGGTTATGCGAAATATCGGGCGAATAAGATGCTCCGCATGATGGGTTTAAGTGAAATTTATCCGGATCATGTAGAAAACCCGATGCGTTGGATTCGTGTCTATGTTGATAATTTTGACGGAAATAAAACAGACTTCTTTGAACAAACATCCCGTCAATATACGAAAACAAGTGATTTAAACGGATTTGATGATTTATAAAAATATCTCGCCTCTTTTTTTAAAAAAAGGTCGTTATCATACGAGATTTTTTGTATGATAAATAAAGAGGAGGCGATATTTTTGCAAACGATTAAAGATTCATACATTTATTCTTTTGATCGGTCACATGAACCGATGGCACGTGTTCAACTGAATGAAGTTTTTGCCGTAGAAACATTAGACTGTTATGGGGGCACGTTTACATCTGAAAGTCAGTTGCGTGAGGATTATCCGGACTTAAAAATAAACGGTGCCACAGGACCTATCTTTGTCGAAGGCGTTAAAGCAGGCGACACACTCGTTGTTGAGATATTACAAATTGATCTCGATGATAAAGGCGTGATGATTACAATGCCTGGCCTTGGCTTATTAGGTGAGGAAATTACCGAAAGTGAAACACGCATTTTACCTGTTGACGATGATCATGCCGTATTAGATGGCCGTGTAAAAATTCCCCTGAATAAAATGATTGGGGTGATGGGTGTTGCCCCAAAAAATGAGCCGGTAGCGACCGAATCACCAGGTGATCATGGGGGAAATTTAGATACAAAGGAAATTACGGCGGGCAATAAAGTCTATTTCCCTGTTGCAACAGATGGAGCACTTTTAGCACTTGGTGATATGCATGCAGCGATGGGTGATGGTGAATTAAATGGGACAGGTATTGAAATCGGTGGAACGGCTATTCTACGAGTGAAGAAAAAAGAGAATATGACCATTACGACGCCAATTGTTGAAACAGACACACATACAATGTTTTTAAACAGTGCCAAAGATTTTGATGAAGCGGTTAAAGGAAGTATGGCGATTGCGGTTGACTGGTTACAACAAAAACATGATTTAAAATATTCCGATGCTTATCGGCTATTGACAGCGGTTGGAGATATAAAAGTATCTCAACTTGTGAATCCGCAAGTAACCGTCCGCGTGGCAATCCCTCGATCGATATTACAATTGTAAATAACAACATGCGTGGACAGCACATTTTGCGATCCACGCATGTTTATTTTATTACATCCAGAGCCAGCGCCAGATCTCGCGTGGTGTAGCATTTTTACCATAGAGTAAAATTCCCGTTTGGAAGACTTTGCCTGCTAGTTTCATAAGCAGCCAAACAGAAACTAATAAGATAACGATACATAAGGCAATTTCTAGTTTTGGCCATTCCTCGATCATTGTTAGTCGGAAAAGTAAAATTCCTGGTGATGTAAGCGGAATAAATGAGCCGACTTTTGCGACAATACCATTTGGATCGGTAATGACTGGACCTAAGAGCATAAACGGTATGAATGGTAACATAAAGACGAGTCCTTGAAAGTTACCAGATGTTGAAACATCTTCGATGGTTGCCCCTAAACCGACGAATAGTGAGGCAAAGATTAAATATCCTAAAATGGCAATCGTTAGAAAAACGGCTAGTTCAGGAACGAATAAATATTTGAAAATAGGCATATCTACTTTCCATAAAACAACGGGTGAAGCGAGTCCTAACCAGACAATGACTTGAATAATTCCTAAAGCAAAATAGCCGATAATTTTTCCTTGCATGAGTTCACTTGGTGTCACGGATGATAAAATAATTTCTGCAATTTTATCTTTCTTTTCTTGTGACGCACTTTGGAAAATCATCATCCCTGAAATAACGATTGAAAACAAAATGATTCCAGAAACGATGCCTGGGATAATTTTTCTATATGATTCTTCCGCTGATGCTCCGGACCCTTCAGCTCCACTTGCTGCTTCATCCGGTGACTTTTCATCGGTTATTTCTTCCATATCAACAGCAAATTCTTGAGTGACGACTGCTAATTCTTCATCGGTTAACGAAAGTTGTTCAAGTTCATACTGTTTTAAAATTTCACCGAAAATATGAACTTGATACGTAAAGTTATCATCGATTACATCACTCGTATAGACTGTTAATACGTTGTCTTCAAGGACATTTTCATTCAGTGATACATAAGCTGCTTGTTCCTCTTCTTTTAATTGTTCAATGACTTCATCATGGGTAAGTGTCGTCTCTTTTAGATCCCAATTCGTTAATTCATCACCAGTTGTAATCGATTCAAACATTGGAAAGACACCTAATTCATCATCGACAAATATATGAATCGTTTCGGGATCACTATCTGAATCATCGAAAAGTGTTGGTATGAAAATGAATAGGGCAATAATGGCTGGTGTTAAAAACAAACTAATAATAAATGATTTGTTTTTCATATTACGTTTAATTTCCCATGCCGCGATTTTAAATGTTTGTCGCATTAAATTCACCTACTTCTAAATCAATATTTTTTCCTGTCGCAATATCAATGAATATTTCGTGTAGTGAGATTCTGTCTAATGAGAGCTCTTGAATATTCAATTGATCCGGTAAACTTTTAAGCCACTCATTAATATTCACATCCGCTTGTAAATACAATGTTGCCGCAGATTCATTTTGTTCAATTCGTTCTACATCACTAATTTGTTCGAGCAATGGTCGATCGTTCATGCCATGGATAATACATTTAAAGTTTGCGTATTTCGCTTTCACATCGCTTAAGTCTCCATAAATAATTCGTTCACCACGATGCATCATAAATAGTCGATCACACATTTCTTCAACTAAATTCATTTGGTGGGATGATAAAAGAATAGCTGTCCCTTCCCGAGCGAGTTGGCGAATTTCATCTTTAAACAATTCTTGACTGACAGGGTCGAGTCCAGAAAATGGTTCATCGAGAATGAGTAGTTCTGGTTCGTGTAATACGGATGAAATAAATTGAACTTTTTGCCCCATTCCTTTTGATAACTCATCAATTGACGTATTTTCTTTGCCCTCTAAATCAAACTTTTTCAAATACTCAAGAGCTCTTTGACGGGCTTTTTTTAATGGATAATCTTTTAAATGGGCTAAATATAATAAAATATCCATAACTTTAACATTTTTATAAAGTCCACGTTCTTCAGGCAAATAGCCAATTTTATGGCGCGGGATTTCATTTCCATTACTGTTTTGGAAGGTAATCGTTCCTGAATCAGGGTAAATGATTCCCATAATATTACGTATCGTTGTTGATTTCCCTGCCCCATTTGGCCCTAAAACAGCCATAATTTCTCCTTTACGTACTTCGAAAGATACATCATTTAAAACTTGCACATTTTTAAATGACTTATCTAAATTGTTCACCGTTAAAACAGTTCCCATTTTGTTTCATCCTTTCAATGTTTATTCGTTAATAAAAAAGTAATAATTTCTTCCAAGTCAATTTGTTCGTGGTTGATATATTCAATTCGGTGTTCGTTTAAATAAGCTTCTGTTGCTGCTGCGTGATTGGAAACGATCGTTAATTCATCGCGAGCAATAATATGCGGTATGTCATGATTAGTTAATGGCTCTTTTAACCAAAAGCGAGCATATTGTTCACTTAAGTCACCTTTTTCATAATGACCAATCATTTGCCCATGGTGTAAAATGACTAAATAATCCGCTAATTTTTTAATATCTTCGACTTGGTGACTCGCAATAATAATTGAACGTTCACCACCTTCCATCCACTGAACGAGACGGTCAATTATTAGTTTTTTCGATGGAATATCAAGATGTGCCGTTGGTTCATCTAAAATTAATAATGGTGTATTGCGGGCGATCGTTAAGGCAAACGATAACTTTTGTTGTGCGCCCGGCGATAATTTATTAAATGGTTTCTTTAAGGAAATATTTAATTCAGTGACAACATCATTAAAGAGCTGCTGATCCCATGTCGGATATAAAGGTGCGATCATTTGTTTGAGTGTTTCTCCGGTAAATGGCGCATAACCGACAGTTGCTTGTGGTTGGTAGCCGACATTTGTTTTCCACTTTTCATTGGCTGGTGCAATTTCTTGGTCAAAAAGATAAATTTTTCCGTGATCAGATTTTACTAAATTCATCATTAACTTCATCAAGGTACTTTTTCCAGAGCCATTATTCCCAACAAGTGCCGTAATCGTTCCCGGTTCA
>DATGTA010000021.1:0-3214 GCA_035302085.1 Bacillota bacterium | reverse complement strand
GTTGATGCCCACCATGAAAGTGTAAAAAAAGCATATGAAGCAGGTGTGAAAATTGCGATGGGAACCGATGCTGGTGTCATGCCACACGGGACGAACTTACGTGAACTTAGTCTCATGTGTGATGTGGGAATGACGCCGATGGAATCAATCGTCGCAACAACTAAAGTTGCCGCTGAATGTTTAGGATGGGGTGATCGTTTAGGGACGTTAGAAGAAGGTAAATTAGCTGATGTTGTCATTACGAAAATTGATCCACTAAATGATCTTCGAGCTCTAGAGGATACGGATAACATTATGACTGTTGTTAAAGATGGAAAAGTTGTCAAAGACTTAAGGAATGTATAAGCACGATGAGCGCCCCCTTTCGATATATGTTTAAGTTCATTCGAAGGGGGATTTTTCTTTGTATTTTTATACACATTAACGTATAGTAATAGTTATTAAAGATTTGTCAGACATGTAGGAGGGGCTTTAGTTGAAACGTAAAAATGTTCTAATTATTGGCGCTGCCGGTCGAGATTTTCATAATTTTAATACGGTTTACCGTGATGATGAATCGTTTAATGTTGTCGCATTTACGGCTGCCCAAATTCCAAATATAGATGGACGTAAATATCCAGCAGAGCTCGCTGGTGATCTTTATCCTGAAGGTATCCCGATTTATGCGCAGGATGATTTACCAAAGCTCATTAAAGAATTGGCTGTCGATGAATGTGTGTTTGCTTATAGTGATGTTCATTATGAAGAAGTTATGACGGTTAGTGCGATCGTTAATACAGCTGGTGCAGACTTTCGGCTACTCGGGCCAAGACAGACAATGTTAAAAAGTAACAAACCGGTTATTTCTGTTTGTGCCGTAAGAACAGGAACAGGAAAAAGTCAAACGGCTCGTAAAGTGATTGAAACATTAATCGAAAATGACTTAAAAGTTGTCGTCGTTCGCCATCCGATGCCTTATGGTGATTTAACAAAACAACGGGTCCAACGGTTTGCAACTTTAGCTGATTTACAAAAGCATGAATGTACGATTGAAGAAATGGAAGAATATGAGCCACACCTTGAACGAGGAACGATTGTTTATGCTGGCGTCGATTATGCAGAAATTTTACATGCGGTAGAAAATGATCCTGATGGATGTGACGTTATTTTATGGGATGGTGGCAATAATGATTTTTCCTTTTTTGAGCCTGATTTAGCGATTAATGTACTTGATCCCCATCGGCCAAATCATGAATTAGTATACTACCCTGGGGAAGTAAATTTACGTTCGGCTGATGTGTCTGTCATTAACAAAGTAGATAGTGCGGACGAGGCATCAATTTCAGTCGTCGAAAAAAATATTAAACAGACAAACCCGGAAAGTGTTATCATTAAAGCAGAGTCGGAAATTACCGTCGAAAATCCCGACTTAGTTAAAGGACGTCGTATCCTTGTCGTTGAAGACGGGCCAACACTAACTCATGGGGAAATGGCGATTGGTGCGGGAACAATTGCTGCTGAACGTTTAGGAGCGACTGAACTTGTCGATCCACGACCAACCAGTCAAGGGTCGTTAGTAGAGACATTTAAAAATAATCCCCACATTGGTAATGTTTTACCGGCTATGGGTTACGGAGAAGAACAACTAAAGGACTTAGCTGAAACAATTAATGCGACTGATTGTGATGCGGTCATTATTGGGACGCCAATTGATCTTTCACGAATTATTCCTATTAACCATCCACATACACGTGTTTATTATGAACTAGAAGAGGTAGGCGAGCCGAATATTGCAACAGTCATCGCTTCATTTATTGATGAAAATTTATCATGTGATTGATCTCGCTTCATAGGCAATTGTAATTTTTCAATAAATTTTTCTATGGAAAAAATAAAATATTATTTATCGCGCAATAGTCACTTAAATATCATGATGTTATACCAAAGAAGGCTAAAGCGCGATTTTTTGATAAATAAAGCCAATTAAAGTTATTTGTAGTATATTTTATATAGTGATATATGTCATTAGGGTCAATTGCTTATCACAGAAATATTTTTTAGGAGAGATATTTTTGCCGAAAAATATTGTATTATTGACACTCGGGGGAACAATTTCTGCTAAAGGAAAAGATCCATTAGATTTAAAAGATTATGTTTCCGGTTTAATCAGTAGTGAAGAACTTTTACAACAAATCCCAACAGCGAATGAAATTGCGAATATCCATCATGTTGATATTGACAATGTCAGTAGTACGCAAATTAATGAACACCATTGGGTCATGTTAAAGGAACAGTTAGAATATTATTTAGAAACAAAAGATTTTGCTGGGGCGGTTATTACTCATGGAACAAATACAATCGAAGAGACCGCTTATTTTTTACATTTAACCGTCAATAGTGAAAAACCAATCATACTTGTTGGGGCTCAACGTCCGGTAACAGCATTAAGTACGGATGTCCATTTGAATTTATTAAATGCTTTACAAGTGGCTAGTTCATCCGATGCCAGAGGTTATGGTGTGATCGTTTTATTAAATAATGAACTCCATTGTGCGCGTGATGTGACTAAAGGGCAAACATATCGATTAGATGCTTTTCATTCGGGAGATTTTGGACCTTTAGGGATTATTGATGGTGATCATTCGATCCAACTTTATCGACAGCCGACAAGACGCCATACAATCCATTCAATATTTAGTAAAATGCCATTAAAAGCGGAAAACTTTTCTAATGTTGAGATTGTTTATTCTTATGCAGGAGCAAAGGAATATTTAATTAATTATATTGCAAATTCAGGAAAATATGCGGGGATTGTTGTTGCTGGAACTGGAGCTGGACGGTTTTCTAAAGTTGAAGAGCGTGCTTTAAATCATGCCCGGAACAAAGGCTTACACATCGTTCGTAGCCATCGGGTTGGAAAGGGTCGTGTCGTCGATATTGACCCATATGATTCACTAGAAGCTATTAGTAGTGACAATTTGCTTCCCCAAAAAGCACGTATTTTACTCATGTTAGCCTTGTTAAAATATGACAATGATGAAGCAATCCAACAAACATTTTTAACTTATTGATGGTGATTTTCATAGATTGTTCACGATTAGCGTTTATTATATAAAAACTTGTGTATTTACATTGATATTTGCCCAGAAATCTTTTAATCTAGGATTTGGAGGAGATGTGCTGTGAAAACTGAGAAGAAAAAAGTTGTCCCACGTAATTATAATCGGTATGTTTG
>DATGTA010000020.1:0-17484 GCA_035302085.1 Bacillota bacterium | reverse complement strand
GAACGCGGATTAACACTTGTTGAATTACTCGCCGTTATCGTGATTTTGGCGATTATTGCTGTCATTGCCTTTGTGATGATTGGGAATGTTACTGAGAACTCACGTAAAGATGCGCATATTTCCAATGCGCAACAACTCATCGCAGCAGCGAAATTGTACGATGCGACAGAAGAATCTATTGATGATGAAATTGAAAGTGGCACATTGCATTCAGAAGGTTACCTTGATGAATTAATTAACCCTTGGGATGCTGAAAGTGATTATGATGGAACTGTTAAAAAGGATGATGTCAATTATACCGTTACAATTACTGGCGATAAGATTAAATGTAACATAAACGAAGCAACTGAAAAAGAACTTGCTCAAGGTCGCGATGAAGTTTGTAACGACGAGGACTAATTCCATCTAAAATCTCTCGGCGTTCACTCGCCGGGAGATCCCTTAATGCTTTTTACAAATATTTATTAAAAATTCATTGATCAATTAACCAACTTTTAATGAAATGAGTGAATGAGATGTTTTCTTTTGGAAAATCAAAACGTGTGGCAAATATCGTTATTGATGATTATGTCATTCGTATGGTTGAAAATAACGGAAAAGATTTATCATCTATAAAAATCGTTGCGGAAGAAGCTCTCCCCTCTCAAGTGATTGAGCAAGGGAAAATTATTGATGAGCTCGCCTTTTATGACTTTATGAAAACTTTTGTGCAAACATGGGGAATAAAACGTCGCCGCCTGCGCTTTTATGCCCCGCAAGCACTTGTCATTATGCGTGAGATTGAATTACCTGAAAATATCCAACCAAAAGAAATTAAACAATATATAAATATGGAAATTGGTCATACAATCCATTTTCCATTTAAAAATCCTGTTTTTGATGTTTACGATGTTCCTGAGGCAGAAAAAATTGACAAGGTAACAGTTTTAGCTGCTCCTGAAGAAGAATTGATTAAATATACAGAGATTTTCGCAGACGTTAATTTACACCCAACTGCCGTTGATATTCAGCCACTTGGCATATATCGTTACTTTTTCCAACAACTTGAAAACATTAACTCTGAACAAATTTCGATGATTGTTGAACTTCACTTAACATCGATGAATATTAGCATTTTTAATGATCATAAAGTCGAATTTATCCGTTATCAACCATTTAATATTTCATTGAAAGAGATTAAAGCAATAAAAGAAAATGATTCACTCGATTGGACATTTACCGGTGATCCGACGACTTTACATACAGAAATTAATGATCAACTCAATGAAATTGAACGTTTACTTAATTTTTACCAGTATTCTTTACACCAAGGAAATAAGTCAGTTAATCACCTTATATTATGTGGTGATTATCCAAATTTAGCACATATCGAAGAACAATTGACGAGTCGATACCCAGCATTATCTATCGAACAATTAAGTGTTCATTCTGTTGATAATGACTCCTTAACGGCTGCATTTATTCCAGCGTTAGGACTCGCCTTGAAAGGTGGAGTGTAAGATGCCTCAAAAACTACCTGAAGTTAATTTACTACCTACATTTAAAAAACCACGTGAAAGTACACCATATTTTATCATGATAAGCATGATCATTGTCTTACTACTTTTTATTTTATTAGGTGTCTATTATTTTACAACAAAAAGCAAATTACAAACGGCTGAAAACGATTATCAAGCACTCCAAGAAGAAATTGATCAATTACAAATAACAATCGATGAAAAACGTGAAGCTGATACAGAAGGTCCATCTTTAGAAAATGCGGTCAATTTTGCAAAAGGTCATTATATACCAACATCAATTTTTATTGAGGAATTGTTCGTTTTACTTCCTGAACATAGTTATTTTAGCGAATATACTTATCGCACAAAGGAAGCGAATATTGAAGTTCATTTTGAAACGCTTGATCATGTTGCCCATTATACATCACAGTTAAATAACTCACCTTTGATCATTGATACAAAAGTCAATACGATTGATACGTTTATTTTGACAGAAGATGATTCCAAACTATACGAAGATATTTCTCGATATAACACGCAATTTTCCCTAACGATTGATGCAGCTCAGTTAAAGGAGGCGAAACGAGCCGATGAATGAATATTTGCAAACGAATAAACGATCATTCATTTTATTAACAATACTCTTTTTCATTTTAGCAATTGTTCTTTATTTCATGGTCGTTCGACCTTTAACAGAAGATTTAACTAGACATGAAATAAATATCATGACAGCAGAAAACAATATTGCTGAGTTAGAAAAAACGTTACAACGACTTGAAGTTACACCTGAAGATGATGAATTTGAAGACTTATTATTAGAAAAAATTATTCCGAAAGAACGTGAACTTGATGATTATATTTTATCGTTACAACAACTTGAATTAACAACTGAAAGTCAAATTGAACAAATCAATTTCGTTTATGATAGTCAAATAGCTGACCATGAGCAAGTGGATGATGAAGACGAAGTTGATGCAACTGACACTGAAGTCGATGAAACAGATGCAACAGATGACGAAAATAATAGTGAAGAGGAAAATTCGGCTGATGAAGACGAAGATGAAACAACGCCTCTTGAGCCAACTTTTATTTATGAGAAACCCGTAGATTTACATGCCATTAGCGTACAAATTGATGCGATCTCACCATCACTTGATGAATTTATTAAATTTCTCCAGACGATTGAACAAAGTGAACGTTTATCGATTGTTAGCCAATTAAGATTTGATCATCCAACCGAACATGATGAGTTTTTTGAAGACGAACCAACAACAGATATTACGTTTCAAATCGAATTAACGACGTTTTACTATGATCATTAAATCTTTGGAATGCTGTGCATAAACAACGAGGAGTGAATAAGCATGAAAACACTTTATAAAAATAAATTACGCAATCAACAAGGCTTAACACTCGTTGAAGTGCTCATTTCCATTGTTATTATTGCACTGATTTTATTGATTATTTTATTTGTTCTTTTACAAATTATCCGCACAAACAAAACATCGCAAGAAATTGTCAGTGCTACATATATCGCTCAAACAGAAATGGAAGAATTATATGCTGCAAGTGAAGAAAGTGACTATGACACATGGCTTGATGAGTTAGCCAATGATGATAAAGAATATGTAAGAGATAACGATACTGATGTTATCACTTACCAGGATGAAAGTGACCCATTTACGATTAAAATAAAAATTTCCCAGGTCGATGCTGCTGATGATCTACCACTCAAACGGGTCATTATTTACGTGTATGACCAAGAAAATACCGACAAATTAAAGGCAAAAATGGAAAATTTGTTGGACTGGAGGTCATCGGATGAAGCATCTACGCAGTGAATCAGGCATAACTCTCGCCGAACTTTTGGCCACATTAGCGATTGGATCGATTATTATCATTCTGATTATGGGCGTCTTTCTCACCTTTAATAAGCAATATAGTAAGCAGACTGGTGAAATACGTGATTTAACAAACATATCAACCGGTCTACAAGCGATTACGAAAAACATTCGCTCAGCAACTGAAGTGGAAATTTATGGTAATAATGATTCGGTTAAGATTACTCAACCAAATCGAACGATTACTTACGAATTTGTCAATGGAAATATTGAAAAAGATAATGTCATCTTTTTACGCCATATTAAAAATTTTTATGTTGAAGAAATCGAAGAAGGAAAAATTACTTTGGAAATTAAAGCCTCTGATAAGCAAAAAGTTAAAACAACGATTGTCTTACGTAAGGATGGTGAATAGTTATGAAACAAGCGAATGAGTCAGGTTATACGTTAATCAGTGTGTTACTTGTTTTTCTTTTATTTACAATTTTAGGTGTTAGTTTAACATCGATGTCATTATCTTCTGTCACTGCATCAAAAACAGAACAAAACCATCAATCCGCCTTTTATATCGCAGAAGCAGGATTAAATTATAAATATCATAACATTAAACATGAACTTGAAAACAATCCTATAAATTCGATCGATGAGTGGGAACAATTAATTGATGACATCAATGTTAAGCCAATTGTTTCTTTTGACGATGAAGATAAATTGAATCACTTACAACTTCCCGGAAGTGATGAAGTATATGCTGATACGCATGCGCAGCGGTTACCAGCCGTTAGTGAACATGCCTTTGAAATTATATCCACAGGTCATCAAGACGAACAATCCCGAACGGTGAAACAAATATTTACACTTAATTTTAACGAGGATCAAGGTGATAAGTATGAGTTACCACCGGTTGTTGCGTTAACAAATGGTAAACTTAATATTATAGGTGGACATGTAATTGGGAATATTGCGACACACTCAACTGAACCTGGTAGTGTCGAATTTAATTATGCCACACTAGATAAAGAAAGCAAAATATACGTTCCTTCCGATGCACCAGAGAGTGTTATAAAAAAAACTGATTATCGAAACGATTTACCGAATCCTAATCCCATTGATGAATCATGGATCATTCCTGAATTACCTGATTTTCCCGATATACCTCAACTACAAGCGTCAACTGAAGAAAATATTATCTTATCTGGTAACGATACCAAAGAAATCATATTGGACAAGTCATTATCTTTTAATAACATATCTTTATCGGCAGATACCTCATTGACAATAAATACTGGATCTACAGATAAAGAAATTGTTGTAAATAATTTAAATATCCCACAAGGTCATATCAAGCTAGAAGGAACGGGAGATTTAACAATATATGTAACAAATGAATTAACTGTTTCAGGCAGCAGTACTATCAATGAATATGGGGATATTAACCAGTTAAATATCTATTTACAAGGTTCTACTAATAATAATCAGCAAAAATCTTTCACAGCTGCTGGTGATGTTGAAATCTATGGATCATTGTATGCAGAAGATGCAAATATCACGCTCAATGGAAGTGGCAATATACAAGGAAATATATTCACAGGCGGTCAAGAACTTAACGTAGGAGGGTACTCAACAAATAATACCCAGCTTTTTTTCGTACCATATGGTGAAGTTGATTTTTTTGGCAGTGGAAACTTACACGGTCGAATCATTTCAAATACATTCAGTATTAGTGGCGGAGGAAAAGTTGTATTCGACGACAATCTCGATAACTACATCACCGGTCCAATCTCTATTGAAGCCTTGGAAGAATACAATGAAGATATTGGTGGCGGCGAGTTACCTTTTCCCTCTGGTGATATCGATCCTGATAGTTTAGAGCTCAAAAAAGAAAGTTCATTAACTGAAGTTGATGATTAGACATAAATTAAGTGCGGGAAAATCCAATCCCCGCACTTTTTACATTTATACTTCTAAAACTTCGCCAACTTTCATCGCTTTTCCTTCTCCCGTTTTAACTCGTTTGGCGAAATTTTCTGGATCCTGTTCGATCACTGGGAAGGTGTTATAGTGAACAGGAACAACGATATTCGCATCGATCCAATCAGCAGCAATGAGTGCATCGTCCGGTCCCATTGTAAAGTTATCACCAATTGGAATAAACGCTACTTCAATATCATTTAACTCACCGATCATTTTTAAATCAGAAAATAATCCTGTATCACCAACATGATAAATTGTTTTGTCGTCAATTGTTAATAAAATTCCACCTGGCATCCCAGTATAAACAAATGTCCCGTCCTCTTCTTCATAGGAGGATCCGTGAAATGCGTGAGTGAACTTTACCCGCCCAAAATCAAAATCATAAGCCCCACCGATATTCATCGGATGTGTTTCAATATCTTGTCTACCTAAATATACGGCGAGTTCATTTAACGCCACGACAACGGCCCCTGTACGTTTGGCAATCGCCACAGTATCACCAACATGGTCGTTATGCCCATGCGTTAACAAAATATAATCCGCTTCAACCGTTTCTGGATCCACATCACACAGTTTATTACCTGTAATAAATGGATCAACTAAAATCGTATGCTCGTCCGTTTTTACTTGAATAAATGAATGTCCATGATAAGATATGTTCATCGTTACAACTCCCCTTCACTTGATTCATTATGTCTATTATACACATTTCACCGAAAATGATAAAATGGTTTTTAGTGTACACAATAAAAATCCTACTGACATTCTAATTTAATGATACTCAACTCATTTACAAAACACACTTTCTAAAATTATCCACTTTTATCATAGTTCTCTTAACGACTATTAAAAAAATATTTAAGGACTTATTTTTAGAAAATTCATTGGTTCATGAGTGCTAATATTTTCATTATGATATTATTAATGCTAATACATAATTATAAAGGGGGTTATAATTTATGGAAAATCGAATCCATCAGCTCATCGAACAACTAAAGAAAAATGATTTAGATAGTGTTTTTCTAACATCAATTGCCAATGTGTTTTATGTGAGTAATTTTTATACAAATCCACATGAACGATTAGTTGCTGTTTATATTGATCAAACAAATGATCCGTTACTCATTGTACCTGCGATGGAAATGAATGATGCCAAAAATGCTGGATGGAAGTACCAAATGATCGGCTATCATGACCATGAAAATGTATGGGAACTCATTTTCAATCATTTAAAAAATGACGATAAGCTGCCAAGCACAATCGGTGTGGAATATGCTCATTTAAATGTTGAACGATATCATGCTTTGAAAGATATTTTCCCCCACATTGAATTGAAAAATGTGACAAATATCTTAAATCATTTACATGTGATTAAAAGTAAGCAAGAATATACGTTATTAAAGCAAGCGGCATCTTTAGCAGATTTCGGGATAAAAACAGGTGTTGAAGCCATTCGAGAAGGGATTTCAGAACTGGAAATTGTTGCAAAAATTGAGTACAAATTGAAAAAGCAAGGGGTACAACAAATGTCGTTTGCTACAACCGTTATTACTGGAGCGAAGACAGCCTCACCACACGGGGTGCCAGATAAGACAACAATTGACAAAGGTGACCTTGTTCTGTTTGATTTAGGGGTTGTTTTTGAAGGATACTGCTCTGATATTACACGGACAGTAGCCTTTCACTCGGTAACTGAAGAACAAGAAAAAATTTATGAAACAGTGTTAACAGCTGAAGAAAAAGCAATCACAGCGGTAGAGATTGGACGCCCTGTTGGCGAACTTGACAAAATCGCTCGCGATCATATTGCGACAGCTGGCTATGGAGAGTATTTTACGCATCGTCTTGGCCACGGGATTGGAATTGATGTTCACGAATTTCCTTCCATGCATGGGGAAAATGATTTACCATTAGCTGAAGGAATGTCATTTACGATTGAGCCAGGTATTTATGTCCCAAATATAGGTGGCGTTCGGATTGAAGATATGGTTTTTGTGACGGCCAAAGGTGGCGAGACGTTGACAAGTTATCCGAAAGATTTACAAATTGTGACGTGATGCAAGCCCACGGCACCTTCGCTTTTTTGTTCAAAAACACAATGTTTCCGATGGCTTCACAGAAATTTCATAAAAGCATCAGAAAAAGTTTTTTTAACATATTCTTCAAAATTATGTTACGCTTCTTTTTTAAAAAGAGATATAATAGTTATTAAGGAGGGATTTCTCATGGCAAAAGTTAATTATGACAATATTCTTATCGCAGTTGATGGATCAGAGGCGGCCAACAAAGCTTTCCAGCGAGCATTAAGTTTAGCAAAAATTAATGATGCAAAGTTGATTATTACTCATGTGATTGACACGCGTGCATTTGCAACAGCGGAAGCATATGATCAGACTATTATTAGTCAAACAGAAAAGTATTCTGAAGAACTCATCCAAACGTATGTCGATCAGCTCAAAGAAGCAGGTATATCGAAGTACGAAACAAAAATTGACTTTGGTTCACCAAAAGTAAAAATCGCTAAAGATATCGCGAATGAGTTCGACACCGATTTAATCGTTTGTGGAGCAACAGGTTTAAATGCGGTTGAACGTTTCCTCATGGGAAGTGTATCTGAAAGTATTACACGTTATGCAACATGTGATGTGCTTGTCGTTCGATAATGAAACATATACTTACAAAAATATCGCCACACATTTGGTGGCGATATTTTTATTTACCGATCTTTACTTAATTCATAAATGACGTGTGATAATTCAGGTATAATTAATTTATCCATGGCTAATTTTACCGCTCCACTTGAGCCTGGTGTTGCAAAAATTGCTGTATGATCCCGCACACCTGCAACTGCTCGAGACATCATCGCTGCAGAGCCGATATCCTCTGTGTAGCTTAACATGCGAAACAACTCCCCAAATCCTTGAATGTCTTTATCAAATAGTGGTCGAATTGTTTCAATGGTCACGTCACGATTAGAAATGCCTGTTCCTCCGTTGAATAAAATGGCATCAACTTGCTCATCGTGACAGCCTTTACGTACCATATTTTCAATTAAGTAACGTTCATCTTTTATAATCGCTCGCTCGATGACTTGATGCCCATTTTCATGTAAAAAATTTTCCATTAATTGCCCACTTTTATCAGTTTCTGGCGTCCGTGTATCACTAATGGTCACGACAAGACAACGAACGGATGTTTTATGTTGTTTATGTTCATGAACACTCACATTAAATTCCCCCTTTATAAAATAGCTTCATTCGTTTTAAACCAATCATTCATTTGTGTTAAAATATCTTCCATAGCTAGTGTATCACTAAATGAAGGCATATTAACGAACATCGGTTGTCTAATTGGCTGCGTATGTTCACCCTTTTTACGAACGACTAAAATACTTTTCGCTTGTTCTTTAGAAACAAATGCACTTTCTGGTAACTGAATCACACTGACAATTTCTGTATATTTTTGTAAATATTGGTGCAATTGGTCTGATTGATCACTATCAAACAAAAAATGTGGCACAATGAAAATGGCATAACTACTTTCTTTCGTATAATATAGGCTTTGTTCAATAAATAAATGGTGTGCATATGAATGCCCTTCAGCTGCTTTAAGTTCAAATTTATCAGCCTGGACATCATCTGGATAATAACCTACCGGTAAATCCGCTACAATTAAATCAACAGGATCGATTAAGAACGGCCGTAAACTATCTTGCTGGAAAAACTCAATATCCATTTCCAATAAATTTGCATGGGCAACTCCAAGACGAATAAGGGTCGGATCCACTTCACTCGCAAAAGCCGTTACATTTTTGCCAGAAAGATGACTCATAACTGTCGTTAACAAATTCGCCGTCCCGCAAGCTGGGTCAAATAAACGTACAGTTTCTCGTTTATTCATTAACTTTTCTGCTAAATAGCCGACTAGCAAGGCAACCGTTTCTGGAGTCATTAAATGTTGCTGTTGCGTTTGGCCTTTCATCCCTTTTAAAATGGCTAATTGAACCGCCTTTCTTATATGTAATGGGTCATGGGCAGACGATACGATTTCTTCTGTTAATAGTTTTTGTAATTTATGTTTCGTCATTTCGGAAAAATATTCGGGAACTTCTTGATGAAACAACAATTCCATCGCATATGCTAAACTTTCTAAATATGGTTCATCAAGTTCTTTACTCACCGCTAATGTCGTATGATCGAACCAATCAAACAATAATTCCACAACTGATTTTTGCATGTTTATCTCCTTACCTACAATCTTCGACAAAATAAACGTCTATCCTTATTATGGATAATAGCGCTTTTCAAGTCCAATGAAAGATCATTTTTACCCGATAATTTTCCCACCCTACCAAGATGTTAAATGTTTTTGAAACGAAAAAAGACTTATTGATATAGCTTTATCCTCTTTTACTTGTTTTCAAACATAAAAAACACCTAAAAGAGCCACCTCACGTATGAAGTGGCTCTTGTCTATCATATATCAATATTTATTGTTGTTGGTTTCCACTAAACTGTTGTTGGGCCATTGTAACTAAACGTTTCGTAATTTCGCCACCAACAGATCCATTCGCACGAGATGTTGTATCAGCGCCAAGCTGTACACCAAACTCTTGGGCAATCTCAGTTTTCATTTGGTTTAATGCCTGTTCAGCACCAGGTACCACCAATTGGTTAGAATTGTTTCTACTTGTGTTTGGCATGATCCATTCACCTCCTTGCTACGTTTATAATGTGTAGATCAGAGGTTAATCATGCATCATTTAACTTGGAAGTTGTTGTAATTTACGTTGTAAATTTATTACAATAAATGTTCAAATGAATCAATTGTTTCATTCTCGGTATACTCAATGACTTCAATCCCTGCAATACTTTCAGCTATTTTCTCAGAAAAATCATAAGCACTTTCAATACGTTTTGTTGGCTCACGTTTCGGTTTAGTTTTCGGTGATTTCGGATTAAAAATCGTACAACAATCTTCATAGGGTCGAATCGAAATATCATAAGTATTAATTTCCCGGGAAATCTCTATAATCTCTTGTTTATCCATAGTCACTAGCGGACGGATCACTGGAACATTAGTTACTTCATTAATAACATTCATACTTTCCATTGTTTGACTAGCTACTTGCCCTAAGCTTTCACCAGTCGTAATTGATAAAATATTCGATTGTTCACAAACCGCTTCGGCAATTCGCAGCATCATTCGTCGCATAACGGTCATTGCATAACGATCAGGAATATGTTGGTGAATCGCTTGTTGAAGGTTCGTAAATGGGACAAAATGTACTTTCAAACGTTTCCCGTAACGAGTTAATTGTTTCGCTAAATCAATGACCTTTTGTTTGGCACGCTCACTTGTAAATGGTGGTGATGCAAAATGAATCGCTTCAACTGTTACGCCACGTTTCATCATTAAGTATCCTGCCACTGGACTATCAATGCCACCAGATAATAAAAGTAGTGTTCGACTCCCCGTACCAACGGGAAAACCGCCTAATCCAGGAATAACTTCTGACATAATGTATGTTCCTTCATGACGGATTTCTACTTGAATTTCGACATCCGGTTCATGCACATCAACCGTAAAACCTTCTGTATTTCGTAATAAATGAGCACCTAAAATATGGTTCATTTCTTGTGAACCGATTGGAAATTGTTTATTCGCTCGTCGAACCGCAACCTTAAACGTTGCTCCTTTTTCACAATTTTTTAAAGCAAATAGAGCTCCTGCTTTGATCGACGCTTCATCGTTATCTGTGCGTAGCGCTAAACTCATACTATGAATACCAAAAACTTCTTGCAATTTATGAACGACAGGCATTGCTTCATGACCATTTAATACAATAAACATACGCCCTTGGGTTCGTTTAAGTGAAATATTTTCAAATGATTTTAGTTTTTCTCGAATATTTTGTTGTAATTGACGTATAAATAATTTTTGATTGCCACCTTTAAGGGAAAGCTCGCCATAACGAATTAACAGATGATCATATATCATAACTATCTACTCCATTACCATTTTAAGTCGTTGAATCGTCTGCTGAAATACTTGTAAAAATGCTTTAATATCTTCCGTCGTCGTATCATATGATGTACTTATTCGTAACGCTGAAGACGCACGCTCTTGGTCAAACCCACAGGCCATTAATACATGACTTTCATCATCTCGTTTCGAGGAACAGGCAGATTTTGTTGAAATAAAAATATTTTCTTCTCCCAAAGCATGGATAACAACTTCCGGTTTAAACCCGGGCAAAGAAATATTCACGATATGTGGTGCACCATTATTCGGTGAATTAATGACAACATCTGGCATTTTTTCAAAACCGTTTATTAATAATTCATGTAAATTTAATAAATGGCTTTGCTCAGTTGTTTCCTTTTCCTTAATTAATCGTAACGCCCGGGCCATGGCAACTGCTCCTGCTAAATTTTCCGTTCCTGAGCGGATACCAAACTCCTGTGCCCCACCGGTAAATAGTGGTTGTAATGCCATTTTTTCATTCATATACAAAATACCTGTCCCTTTAAGGCCATGAATTTTATGACCAGAAATTGTACAACTATCAATGCCACTATTTTTTAGCATCAAAGGAATCTTTCCAACACTTTGCACGGCATCAACGTGAAAAAATAATTTAGGATATTTTTTAGCAAGTGCACCAATTTCCACAAGCGGCATAATCGACCCTATTTCATTGTTCACATGCATGATCGACAGTAAAATTGTTTCATCAGTAATTGCCTGTTCAACATCGTCAACATTGACTTGACCCGCTTCATTAACTGGTAAATAAGTCACGTGAAAACCTTCTCGTTCAAGCTGTTGAAATGTTTCTAAAACAGAAGGATGTTCAATCGCTGTTGTGATCATATGTTTCCCGCGATTTTGATGTTTATAAGCAATCCCTTTAATCACCATATTATTCCCTTCCGTCCCGCCAGATGTAAAAATAATTTCTTCAGAGTTAACTTCAAGTAACTGAGCCACTTGGTCGCGGGCTGAAGTAAGTAATTTTTCCGATTGTCCACCTAAATGATGAATAGATGATGGATTACCAAAATATTGTTTCGTTACTTGAGTAAAACTTTCGACAATCGACGAAAAAGGTTTCGTTGTTGCACTATTATCTAAATAAATCATTAATTAAACACCTCATACCTTTTCCAAAAGACCTTAACAAACATAATACTAGGCGATTGTGCCGGTGTGACACGTGCCTAGTATAATAAAATAATTAACTCGTTTGTTCTTGATAAATTTGTTCAATTCTTTTTAATGCACCTGGTTCAACTTCCTCGATCGCTTTCGCAGCTTCTTCTAGTGCCAATTCATAGTCAAATTCACGAAACAATCGTTCAGATTCACTTAACTTTGCTGCTAAGATTGGCTGTTGACTCCGATATCGATTGGCATATTGAATGACGCGTTCGGTCAAATAAGCTTGCTCAATCGTCATCTCGATCTGTTCACTCACTTGTTCAACTGATCGTTTCGCTTCGTCCAATGCTTGTTGAACACCATCCATATCTAATGGCTCTTTTTCTAAAACAACCATTACTTGTTCGTTTTTTTCCAAAGCGTGTTCAATCATCGACCAAATAAATGTTGGCACACCAGGGATATTACTTAATTTTAATTGCCGTTGCGCTTCATTTAATTGTTCATGCATTTGTTCAAGTGATTCTTTCGCTTCAAGTTCATCTTTACGTAAACTATGTGTTTGTTCGGTAAAGCTTGTTAACTGTTCATTTAACGATTCTATTTGTTCGAAACTTCTCTCAAGCTGGGAGCGCATCGTTGTATGTGGCACCGATTCATCAGAAATCTGTTCATCGAGTGTTGCAAAGTGTTCACTTAACTTTTCTACCGATTTTTGCAAGGATGAAAATTTCTTTAACTCATGATCAGCTAAATAATACGTCTTTTTCAAGTCATCAATGTCTGATGCAGCTTGCTTGATCGTTTGATTGAGTTTTTGTACCGATTGGCGATATTTATTAAAGCTTGTATCAACATAATTCTTTGCATGTGCCTCGGCTTCTAACTCATCATAAATGTCATCGATCCGGGATTTAGTCTCTGAAATAATTGTTTTAGTCTCAGTCATTTTTTCAACCGTTAAATCATTCACACATTCTCGCAAACGTAATTTCAACGTTCGAATTTCTTCTTCATAACTTTTTGCTGGAATATGATAACCATTTTCTTTCATTTCCCGTACCCCTTGAAGAAGCTCATCAAGTGTTGAAGGCACTTCCTTTTCACATAAATTTAATAACTCAGGATATTCATCTAAAACAGCTTTAAACTTACTCAATTCATCTTTTATTTGTTCGGCAAATTGCTCAGCCTTTGAATAGTTCCCCGCTTCAACAGACTCATAATAAGATTTTATTTGTTCATCAATATTACTGAGGTCCTGGAGAAAAGCATTGCCTGCACGACCGTATTCATGACGATTTGTTTGTAAGTTTTCACGTAATTGATCCACATCAGGCTTTAGCGATTCAATCGTTTTTCGGCTTTCTTTTTCCGCCACCAAAAGTGTGTTAAGTTCACCTAAAATGTTTTCAATATTATCTTCGATCGTATTTAACTGTTCATCGATCGTTTTTAATATTTTGTTTGCTCGGGGAAACTGGTACCGATCAGCAGCTTCTTCTGCATCGAATAAATAATCTTCAACTTCGGAAAGTTCTTTCGTAACGATCACTTCCCAACGATCTTTCCAATGTTGAAATTTTTCTTCCGTTTCACCTGTTAGATTTAACGTTTTAATTTTTGCAAGCTCTGAAGCGATATTTCGGTTCATAATATCGATTTTCCAGCTTTCAAAAGCATCTACTTTATCATACGTTCGTTTACGTAAAATTAACCCGATAATAATTAGAACGATTATTAATAATATGGCCCAAATGACATATTGCATACACTGCCTCCTCGCTTTATTTCTATTAGAGGATATATTTTTCTTATCTTATCATAATTAAAAAATATTACATACTCTTATGATACCATGTTATTGACAATTTTGGCTAAAAAAACAGAAATATCTTGTTATTTCTGTTTTTTTATGAAAACCATATTAAATTTTAAAATAAATTAGCTACTTTTGGGCAGCCTATGATTAACCGATTATAATGAGTGTGGATCAATGACGACTTGATTTTTACCGTTATTTTTTGCCGTGTAGAGCGCTTGATCTGAACGAATAAATAAATCATTTACATTTAGTTTATCGCCTTTTTTCCACATCGCAACACCAGAGGATAATGTGACATGAGGCTTTGTCGTCTGCTTCACTTTTTTTCGAATGGTTTCTGCCACAGTAACCGCTTCATGGACATTGAGGTGTGGTAAATATAATGCAAGCTCTTCTCCGCCCCAACGTGCAGGAATTGAGTCTTTAATACAATTGTCTTTTAATATATTTGCCACTTGAATAATGACTTTATCACCAACATGGTGACCATATACATCATTTATATCTTTAAAATCATCGATATCAAAGATAATCAATGTTCCTAATGCGTCTATCTGCATATGCATATGAATGGTTTCATCCAAATAATTGCGTGAATAAAGTTTTGTCAAATAATCAGTAATGACCGCTCGTTCTAACTGCTCATTAAGAATCGCATTTGCCTGTGCTAAAGCAGAATGGCGAATAATTGATTCAGCTAACTTGGAATCTTGAAACGAAAATGCTGAAGGTTCCTCATGTAAAATCACTACAAAACCTTGCAACATGTTTCCATGAATCATTGGAATAGCGACTAATGAGCAATAATCAAGTGTCGGGTAAATTTTCGTATAGTCCCCACTAAAAATAGGTTCATGGTCATTAGTCATTTGATTTGATAAAGAATGAATAAACTCTTGTCCTTTAGTCGTCCTAAAAAAAGCTGAACTTTCAGAAGCGACTTTAAATGGTAAGTTCTTTTGCTCTTCATCATAGTAAACAAAAGCAATCTCAGAGGGCTTAAATATATTGTTTAGTTGCTCTTTAACGAGAGGGATAATTTCAGAAATATTCAAATTTGAATTTAATTTATGAGCGACTTTATTGATGAGCTTGAGATCTTGGATTAAATGATGAGACGTTTGATAAAGTGAAGCATTTTCAATCGCTTGTCCGGTAATTTTCCCTAAACGATTAAAAAAATGAATTTCTTGTTCAGGAATTCGCATCACTTGTGACACGATAACCTGCAAAACACCATAAACACCTTGCTTGCCAGCCAGAGGCACATAAAGACACGTTTTTCCATCTTCCCTTAGATCTTCTACTTGCATTTTCCCTGTCATAAATGCTTTTGTGCTTGCTCGTTTCGTGGCATCATCACTATATTCAATCAATTTAACCGGTAAGCCTTGTTCGACTTCATGATCTTGCGAAAGCAAAAAATGATAAGTAAATGTCGGATAAAAATCAGTAACTTCAAAAACAACAATTTTTAAAATACTTCCTAAATCAGATGTTGCAAAAACACGAGAAGCCAAACGCGTTAGAAAATTACTCTTTGTCTTTTCAGTTTGTGAATCTAACATACTGTGCATCGTCATAAAAAACTTTTGCGTTTCTTCATCAAGTATTTTTGATTTAGTCGGTGAAAGGTCATCATCAGACACAATAATGACAAGAAAGTAGCTCAGTTGAAAATTATTATAAATTGGAATAGTTAAAACATTGAAGCTAGGTATATTAACGTGTGAATGGTGACCATCTTGTTGGAATAGCGAATCTTTTATTTTGTTTGTTGCCTCGATAATCAATTGTTTATTCGCATGACAAAATCTTTCTGTCACAAGCTCAAATGTGCCAGACCACTCGTTTTTTTGGTAAATACCAACATATCTCGCATCAATCGTTTGGTAAATTTCCTTTGCTACGAAGTTTAAATATTGATGAAATGAATAAAGGGACAATTTTGTCATACATGTAAAATAAACACTTCTTAAGCGTTCAGCAAATAATCCATCACTCATATATTATCACCTGACAGATGAATTTATTTTTCGAAAATTATTATATATACTATTATAAACGATGTAGTCAATAATTCCTAGGCTTAAGTGCTTTTTCTTAAAAATGTAATCATTCATAAGATTTATTTTTCGAATCAACCATTTATAAATACCCATCAACTGTTTTTCTAAGAAATTATCTTATAACATTGACTTATAGTCACTATAAATATATAATGGTCTTTGTGTAAAATAAAAGGTAGCCTTCGTGAACTGACGCTTGCACTCATTTTATTCCTTGTTCATAACAAGGTGTATCGTGTAACTCTCTGCTGCTGGAGCGATGGTACATGAAAATAAAATGGACAACGTTTGGAACACAACTATTTATTTTATACTAATTTTATTATAAAGGAGGAAATGCCCAATGGCTCGTTTTCGAGGATCCCTATGGAAAAAGTCACGTCGACTTGGCATTTCATTAACAGAATCAGGTAAAGAATTACAAAAACGTCCATATCCACCAGGACAACACGGCCCAACATTACGTAAAAAAGTATCCGAATATGGACTACAGCAACAGGAAAAACAAAAGTTACGTTACATGTATGGTCTTAACGAACGTCAATTCCGTAACTTGTTCAATGCGGCAGGAAAAATGCCAGGGATTCACGGGGAAAACTTCATGATACTTCTCGAATCACGTCTTGATAACCTCGTCTATCGTCTTGGCTTTGCACGTACACGCCGTCAAGCACGTCAACTTGTTAACCATGGACACGTGACTGTTGATGGACATCGTATTGACATTCCATCATATCATGTTGAACCAAATCAAACGATTGGCTTACGTGAAAAATCAAAAGATCTTGACATCATTAAAGAAGCTGTCGAAGCCAACTTGTTTGTACCCGAGTACTTAACATTAGATGAGGACAATCTTGAAGGTGTTTATACACGCTATCCAGAGCGTGAAGAACTCCCTGCAGAAATTAACGAAGCATTAATCGTTGAGTTCTACTCACGTTAGGAAATTCGCTTTGCAAAGCATAGCATTAAAAGCCTTAAAAACCTTGATATATCAAGGGTTCGGGGCTTTTTTGTTTTTCTTGAGATTGCAGGATAAAGTATGAAAACGAACACATTTGGGGCTGATTTTGGGGCTAAGTTGGGGCTGAATAATAATAATCAGTATA
>DATGTA010000019.1:0-2079 GCA_035302085.1 Bacillota bacterium | reverse complement strand
GATGATCCACCCTTATCAAAATAAATATCCTAACATTCATAAAACAGCTTTTATTGCCAAAGATGCGACAGTTATTGGTGATGTGTCAATCGATGAATATTCAAGTGTTTGGTTTAAAACAGTTATCCGTGGTGATGTCGCCCCAACACGAATTGGTAAACGCGTAAACATTCAAGATTTGTCGTTGATCCATCAAAGCCCGAATCTACCAGTAACGATTGAAGATGATGTGACAATTGGCCACCAAGTAACGATTCATGCGGCAACGATTCGGCATCATGCACTTATTGGTATGGGATCACTCATTTTGGATGATGTTGAAATTGGCGAACATGCTTATATCGGAGCAGGTAGTCTGATTCCACCGGGTAAAAAAATTCCCCCTCATACATTAGCATTCGGCCGCCCGGCAAAAGTTGTTAGAGAATTAACTGAAAAAGATTATGAGGAAATGAAGCGGATACGCCAATCATATTTTGACAAATGTTTATATTATAAACAACATACATCACTTGGAATCGATTTTTAAATATTAAAAAGTCATGTGCGCAAATTATTTTTTGTTCACATGACTCTTCTTTATTGGATAACATTTAGCAGCGCTTCAACTTGATCCGTTTTCTCCCATGTGAATGTTTCTTCAGAACGGCCGAAGTGCCCATAGGTCGCTGTCGATTGATAAATAGGTCGTTGTAAATCGAGCATTTTAATAATTCCTGCGGGTCGTAAATCAAAAATAGAGCGAACCGCTGCAACAAGTTTTTCTTCATTCACTTTACCCGTGCCAAATGTATCAATTGCAATTGAAACAGGTTCGGCAACACCGATTGCGTATGCGAGTTGTACTTCACATGTTTTGGCTAATTTTGCGGCAACAATATTTTTGGCGATATAACGTGCGGCATAAGCTGCCGAGCGATCAACCTTTGTCGGGTCCTTGCCACTAAAAGCCCCACCACCATGTTTGGCATAACCACCATACGTGTCAACAATGATCTTTCTTCCTGTTAAACCAACATCACCTTGTGGCCCACCAATAACAAATCGTCCCGTCGGATTAATATAGTATTTTGTTTGGTCATCGAGTAAATATTCCGGGATTATTGGACCTACAACATGTTTAAGCATATCTTTTTCAATTTGTTCAATTGTTGCCTCTTCATGGTGCTGTGTTGAAATGACGATCGCATCGATACGTACGGGTTGATTATTAGCATCATACTCAACGGTTACTTGAGTTTTACCGTCCGGACGTAAATAAGGAACAATATGTTTTTTACGAATATCGCTTAAACGTTTAGCTAATCGATGGGATAAGGCAATTGGAAGTGGCATCAATTCCTCGGTTTCATCACAAGCGAACCCGAACATTAATCCTTGGTCACCTGCTCCTAAATTTATGGGTTCATCTGACATTCCTTGACGCACTTCAAACGCTTCATCAATACCCGTAGCAATATCTGTAGATTGTTCATCAATTGCCGTTAAGACAGCACAAGTATCCGCATCAAAACCGTATTTAGCTCGGGTGTATCCAATCTCTTTAATCGTTTGTCTGACAACTTTAGGAATATCTACATATGTCGATGTTGTGATTTCACCAGCTACGAGGACGAGCCCTGTTGTAACCGTCGTCTCACAGGCGACACGTGCGGTTGGATCGTTTTTTATAATCTCATCTAAAATGGCATCAGATATTTGATCACTCATTTTATCTGGATGCCCCTCTGTGACTGATTCAGAGGTAAATAAACGACGATTCATCTGCATAAAATTATCTCCTTTATGATTTAAATGAGGCCACTCAATCATTAAATATTTTGATCACTAACAAAGGTTTATTTAGAAGTAAGCAAAAAAAATCCTTCCCTAAATCTAATCGAGGAAAGGATGCCGTCAATCACTCTTATTGTTCAAGGGATTACCTTGCATCAGGTGGGCACCTTTTCACTCATGGTTAGTGATGGTTGCTGGGCTTCATCGGGACTGTCCCTCCGCCAACTCAAAATAAGAGAGTGTCTATTGATGCAATCGTAACGAAATCAAATGTATCTGTCAAATTTATACGTTTTTTTACAT
>DATGTA010000018.1:0-5603 GCA_035302085.1 Bacillota bacterium | reverse complement strand
TGAGACGTGTGCAAGGGCAACAATTTTAGTTTGTTTTGTTACGGCCTTGCGAACATCTTCTAGATTAATTGTACCATCTTTTTGCAAAGGAATAAATTTTAAGGTTGCACCTGTTGCCTTAGCAACTTGTTGCCATGGAATTAGGTTACTATGGTGCTCCATCTCGGTTAAAACAATTTCGTCACCTTTTGAAACATTCGCCCGTCCATAACTATGGGCGATTATATTTAATGCGGCTGTCGTTCCGCGGGTAAAGATGATTTCCGCGGAACTTTTCGCATTTAGAAAGCGACGAACTTTTTCTCGTGCCCCCTCATATTGATCGGTTGCACGTGAACCTAGTGTATGAACACCACGATGAACATTTGAATTGTCCTCTCGATAATACTTATTGACCGCCTCGATAACTTGTATTGGCTTTTGTGCGGTTGCGGTTGAATCTAAATAAACGAGTGGATGACCATTAACTTCTTGATTCAAAATGGGAAACTGTTCACGTATGGATTGAACATCCATTAGTCGATTTTCCTTTCAATTAGATTTCGCAATTGATCTTTCACCGATTCAATCGGTAAGACACTGACAACTGGCTCAAGGAATCCAAAGATAATGAGTCGCTCTGCTAGTTCTTTTGGAATCCCTCGGCTCATCATATAGTAAAGTTGTAGTTCATCAATACGGCCAACAGATGCTGCATGACCTGCTGTAACATCGTCCTCATCAATGAGTAAAATTGGGTTCGCATCACCTCGTGCATCGCCACTTAACATGAGTATTCGGGACTCTTGTTCAGCATTTGCACGTGTTGCTTTATCTTCAATTTTACCGATCGCATTGAAAATGGCTGTCGCTTTACCTTGCATAATACCACGTTGGAGAATTTGTCCGTCTGTATCTAATCCAAAGTGGTGGGTCGTTGCAGTAAAGTTTTGAATTTGTCTACCACGACCTATTGTTACCGTTTTTAAATCAGAGGATGAATGATTCCCAACTAAATGTGAAGCATTTTCCGATACTGTATTTCCTTCATTCATCTGGCCAAGTGCCCAGTCAATAACAGCATGTTCATAAGCGACACCACGACGATTAATATATGTTGTCGTACCTGCTGCAAAGTTATCAACCGCTCCAAAAGAAACTTTCGCATGATCATGCGCAATCACTTCTGTAATGATATTAGAAACTGTTTCAACATCTTCATTTTGAGATGTGTAGTTTTCAACATATGTTACAGAACTATTTTCTTCCGCAACAATGAGCACATGATTAAATAAAGCGACTTCAGGATCCTCTTGCCAAAACACAGCTTGTAGTGGCTCTTCAACCTGCACATCTTTAGGTACGTAAACGAAAGCACCACCACTCATTAATGCTCCATGGAGCGCTGTTAATCGATGCTCATCAATTGAGACCGCATCTTGCATGTAATATTTTTTCACAAGATCTTCATGTTCATTCATCGCTGTGAAAATATCGGTGAAAATAACACCTTTATCTTTTAAATCATCACTTAGCTGTTGATAAGCTGCTGTCTGATTACGTAAAACAACAATATTTTCTGGTAAATTATCTTCATCAAATAAATCCTGAATTTCGCCTGGTAAATCTGTTAATGATGAAATGTCTTCTGCTTCAGCTGTATGCTTAAACTTTGTAAAATTCCAACGATTAATATTCGTTTTATCAGGTTCAGGCATATCAAGACTTTCTGCTTGATCTAAAGCTTGAAGGCGTAATTCTTTCATCCATTCAGGTTCATTGTTTGTTTGTGAAAACTGTGTCACATATTCTTTATCATATGGTAATTTCGTTAGAACAGTCATAAAATTATCCCTCCTACCAATTAAGCTTATTGCCCGACCGTAACGTCATCGATACCTAATTCTTCTTTAACCCACTCATAACCATCTTCTTCTAAACGCTTCGCTAATTCTGGACCACCAGATTTAACGATGCGTCCTTGCATAATGACGTGGACAAAATCAGGTGTAATATAATTCAATAACCGTTGATAGTGTGTAATGATTAAGCAGCCAAGGTCTGTTTCTTCACGTAAATTGTTAATCGCTGAAGATACGACACGAAGCGCATCAATGTCTAAACCAGAGTCAATCTCATCCAAAATGGCAATATCTGGTTTTAACATTTTTAACTGTAAAATTTCATTACGCTTCTTTTCTCCACCAGAGAAGCCTTCGTTTAAGTAACGTTGAGCCATGTTTTGGTCAATTTCTAACTCATCAAGTGTTCCATCCATTTCTCGGATAAATTGCATGAGTGGAATACCTTCATCCTCTTCACGACGAGCATTGATTGATGATCGTAGGAAATCAGATGTTGTTACCCCACTAATTTCACTTGGATATTGCATCGCTAAGAATAGACCAGCACGTGCCCGCTCATCAACTTCCATTTCGAGCAAATCTTCACCATTGTAAGTAATAGACCCTTTTGTAATTTCATAACTTGGATGTCCCATAATTACTTGGGCGAGTGTTGATTTTCCAGTTCCGTTCGGTCCCATAACCGCGTGGAATTCACCGCTTTTTATTGTAAGGTTAATACCCTTTAAAATTTCATTACCTTCTACTGTTACATGTAGATCTTTAATCTTTAAAGTTGCTTCAGCCATATTGATACCTCCAAATTAACTCTATTTTATGTTGAGATGTGATTTTACTAAAATCATTCTCAATTTATTCTCATTACAATATTAAATCATTTCAAAACTTATAGCAAATGATATAGCTATCCTTGCACATCTATGTCTTTTATGATTATTATTCTTGTGACCGATGTGCACAGTTGATCGTTCATTGACTTGCAATTGAGAATTGTTATTGAGAATTATCTAATAATCGTACAATATAAGCGTAACATATTTAAACCGTTTATGACAAAGCGTATGCGATAATAAATACGAAGAAAATACGTATATAATATGTTCATGTCCACTTCCATAATTTTTATAACACCATTTAGACTATTTCAGCATTTTTTTATGAAAAAATCATTGAAACAAATCTGGTCGATAAAGATACAAATATTGATAAATATTACCGATTGATTTAAACGCATATATTTTTTCTTTCACCGCACCATCCACCTTTATATATAAGCATGGAACACTTTCGATTTTTTCATCTTGCATAAATTGTGGATAAAATGATGCATTCATTTCGTAAAAAATTTGTTTGTTATGAATTGATTCAATTTTTTCAAGCATCGCTCGAGCGATATGACATGTGCCACAAAAAGGTGTATGAATATACAAAAGAAGATGATCATCGGTTAATAATTGTTCATTAATTTCACGCAATAATTCTCACCTAGCTTACAATGTTCATCTGTTAAAAACTTATGGTCTATACTATTAACGGTTGTTTGCCTCAAGAAAAAAAGGATTAACAGCAATATGATGACTAAGTAATGTTGTCGCAAGAACATCCGCTGGTGTACTAGCAACTTCGCCATATTCCTCACTCACATGTATATGTTTCGCATGGGGCAGCTCAATGCCCAATTGTTTACGTAATTCGATACCTGCCTTATCTTCATCGACAAGTATAAAAACCTCTTGATCATCGAGTTCATACCTTTCCAGCAAATAATCAAACCGCTCAAGATCAAATGTCCCATACGTACAAAGGATCGTTATTTGTTCAATAATTATTTGCTCCACGAGACGTTTATCCGTAATACCTTCAACAATTATTACAGTATCTGTCTCATTATTAACCATTTCTAGCACCTTCTATTATCAAATTTACAACGTCAGAACTAATACATCATTAGACAAAATAAGGCCGACTCATATGAAAAGTTCATACAAATCAGCCTTAAGACGAAGTTAATTAATCTTCTTCAACAAATGCTTTATATTCATCCGCTGTTAATAAATCATCAAGCTCTGACTCATCAGACATTTCGATAACGATCATCCAAGCATCCTCATATGGAGAATCGTTAACATGCTCTGGACTGTCTTCAAGCTCTTCGTTAACTTCAACAACCGTACCTGAAACTGGTGAGTAAAGTTCAGAAACCGTTTTAACGGATTCAACACTTCCAAATTCTTCATTCGCTTCAATGTCGTCACCTTCTTCAGGTAACTCAACAAAAACGATATCTCCAAGTTCAGATTGAGCGAAGTCGGTAATTCCGATATAGGCTTTATTGCCTTCTTGTCTAACCCACTCGTGTTCTTTTGAATACTTTAATTCCTCTGGTAAATTCATTGTACAACCCTCCAAATAAAGAATATCTTTTACTCCATTAGTTAAAGGTAGTTTCTATTATTTTTTAGCATACAATTATAACCAAGTTTTTGCAAACTGTTCTTCTTTAAATCCGACCGTTATTTTTTCACTATTAGTAACGATTGGACGCCGGATTAACATTCCATCTGATGCTAAATACTCAGCCATTTCATCGGTTGTTAAATGAGGAACCTTATCTTTCATATTTAACTCGCGATAAACACGACCACTCGTATTGAAAAATCGGCGTGGTTTTTCATCAGATTGCTCGATCAACGAAAGAATTTCTTTTTTCGTCGGTGTATTATCAACTATATGTACAAATTCATAATCGATCTTATGTTCATCAAGCCAGTTTTGCGCTTTTTTGCAAGACCCGCAGTTTGGATAGCCATAAAATGTTAAACGCAAGATGTTTCACCACCTTTAACCATAAATATATTATAGCAAATATATGGGAAAAGAACGAATAAATTAAAATTCACAAAACCATACTAAGCTTTAAACAAATTTTTCATTTCAAAGGCATATGCCACATTGATGACATATGCCTGAGATTCGTTGGTAAACAAACGATTAAACGAAATATTTTTCTGCTTCGATAATTCCTTGAGCAATTTCACGTTTTTTAGCGATGACATTTATATGTGTTCGGCGTGTAAGTTTTCTGATCGCTGCATGCATCATCCGTAACGTGTCACCTTCTTCAACGGCATTTAAAACTTCCTTGGCATCTTGTTCCATACGATTTAAGGCTTCTTCGACATAAACTTCTGTATAAAGTAATTTTTGTTTATTTTCGCTTTCACCTGTTTTGCTTAGTGCTTTTTCCGTTCGTAAAACGGCCGATTCCATATTGTAAACTTCACCGACCATATTAGCGAGTTTTGCTAAAATTTCTTGCTCATGTTCAATGTTTTCCATATACTTTTGCGCAGCTGTACCTGCCGTTAAAAGAACGAGTTTTTTCGCATGTTTCGTTAAATATTTTTCTTGGGCTAGCGGTTCTGAACCTGGGTCTTCAGGCATCATCATCATAAGTTCTTCTTGTAATCCTTGTGCAGCTTGCAAGAGTGGCAACTCACCTTTCATCGCTTTTTTCAGCAATGTTCCAGGCACAAGTAAGCGATTGATTTCATTCGTTCCTTCAAAAATACGGTTAATCCGTGAGTCACGATACATTCTCTCAACTTCATACTCTTGCATATAACCGTATCCACCATGAATTTGCACCGCTTCATCTGCGACATGATCAAGTAATTCAGTTGCCATATATTTTGTTATCGAACATTCGATTTGATATTCAGCGATCGCTCGAGCAATTTCGCGGCCATCTTTTAATTG
>DATGTA010000017.1:0-4978 GCA_035302085.1 Bacillota bacterium | reverse complement strand
GATAAATGGTTGCGACCGTATTTTTGATACGAAAAGGTGATTCATAAAAAATGATTGTTTCTAATTGGTTTTTTAATGCTGCTAATATGTCGCGCTTCGCTTTTTGCTTTCGAGGTAAAAAACCATAAAATAAAAATTTGTCCGTTGATAAACCAGAGCCGATTAATGCCGTTAACGCTGCATTTGCTCCTGGCAATACAATAATTGCTATTTCAGCAGCAATCGCTCGTTGAATGAGTATGTGTCCTGGATCTGAGATTCCTGGCATCCCTGCATCACTCACAAGCGCTATATGTTCACCATTGACTAATTGATCGATTAATTGATCTGATCGCTCCTGTTCGTTATGTTCATGATAACTGATGAGCGGTGTACTAATTTCATAATGATTGAGTAACTTTTTCGTATGACGTGTATCTTCCGCAGCAATTAATTGAACATCTTGCAACGTTTGGACCGCTCGATATGTCATATCAGCTAAATGACCAATCGGTGTTGGGACAATATACAATTTTCCATACTCAGACGTGGCAAAACTTGCTTGAATGTTCATGATTGATCGCTTCCTTTTTTTGCAGTAACTAAGGACAATTTTTGTTCACGTCTTAGTTGCTTAATATAATATTCACGTTGCATCGCTTCTGCTTTCGTTGGAAAATATTCAACATGCAAAACATGAAATGGCCCTCGACCACGTGTATATTTAGCCCCTTTTCCAGCTTCATGCATTTGGAGGCGACGCTGCAAATTATTCGTATAGCCTGTATATAACGACCCATCGCCACATTGTAAAATATAGACTAAATGTTTATTTTTACTCATAAATAATCGCTCTCGCTTCATCGGTATACGTATCATCCGCTTGATAAATGTACAGCGGAGGTAAAAGTTTTAAACCTGCTTTGCCATCACGAACCCCTTCAAGTAATACCATATTAGCATTTTTGCCAATCTTTGGATAAATAAATCGTAATCTTTTCGGTTCGAGGCGATAATTGCGAAAAAGAGTTAATAAATCAATGAGTCGCTCAGGACGATGAACAAAAGAGACTTTACCACCAGGTCTTACATATCGTTTACACGCTTGAATGACATCTTCTAACGTACAGCATACTTCATGTCTGGCGATCGTTAAATAATCATTTTTATTATGTTCTGTCGATGCTGGCGTTGCAAAATAAGGTGGATTACACGTAATCACATCAAAATGACTCTGTGGCAAAAGTGACTGTAATTGTGTTAAATCATGTTGTATAATGTCAATCTGTTCAGTTAAATGATTTAACATCATTGAACGTTTAGCCATATCGGCTAATCGCTGTTGAATTTCTATACCCGTTATTTTAGCTGATGTTTTTCGACTTAATAACAAGGGAATAATACCATTGCCCGTTCCTAGATCGAGAATATTTCCTCGTTTAATGGGTACATATGTAAAATTAGCTAACAATACCGCATCTAAAGAAAAAGAAAAAACTGTCTCACTTTGGATAATTTTTATTGTTTGATCTTTCGTTGCATAATCAATTCGTTCGTCTTCTTTCAATCGGACCATGTCGTTTTCCTCCGTCTATTAAAAGAAGCAAAATGAAAAAAGCTGTCAACACATGTACGATGTAGCGACAGCTCGATTTCTTTATTTTGCTTTACTTAAAAAGTCTAAACAAAACATACAATCTTCATTACGACGTGGGCTACCAAACTCTAAATTACAAATATGAAAACCCTCATCATAAAGGCGTGCTAAATTATCATAACCTTCTCCCGGTAAATTTAACTCAGATCGCTCATCTTTAGCTACTTTTTCTTCTTGAGGTTCGTCAAACCGGTTGCGTAAATGATGATTTTCCATTGATAAACGATGATTTGTCTCTAATAAATCAGCAATTTGATTTTTCAAATCACCTAGCTGTTCGTAAAGTTCGCCAATTTGCTGTTCCATATCAGACACTTGATCAAAAATTTCCCGTTTATTCACATCTCTACACCCCACCTACTTTGTGGCTTGCGTTGAAATAAGGTCCTGATCAATTAATTCATCCAAAGTATATTCGATAACCTTTTGATCAGCTAATATTTCAATTTGAACGAGTCGCTCAAGCATATTCAGTCCGATAACTTCACCTTGACCATATGGCGTTGCAATACTTTCGCCAATATCAGGTAGTTCACGCTTTGCTTGCTCATAATCATCATTTTCATATTTTAAGCAACACATTAAGCGACCACACAAACCAGAGATTTTCGCTGGATTTAATGATAAATTTTGATCTTTAGCCATTTTGATTGAGACAGGTTCAAAGTCACCAAGAAACGTTGAACAACAGAGCATTCGCCCACACGGTCCGATGCCACCTAACATTTTTGCCTCATCACGAACACCGATTTGTCTAAGTTCGATTCGTGTTTTAAAAATTGCTGCAAGATCTTTAACGAGTTCTCGAAAATCGACTCTACCATCTGCTGTAAAATAAAAAATAATTTTATTACGATCAAGTGTATATTCGACATCGACCAAATTCATTTCTAGATGATGTAAGTCAATTTTTTCCAAACAAGTTGAAAATGCCTTTTTAGCTTCTCGTTCATTTTGCATTACTTGGTCAATATCATCTTTTGTTGCTATACGAATAACTTTTTTTAATGGTAAAACGACATCTTCCTCAGCGACAAGACGATTAGCTATAACGACTTGACCAAACTCTATCCCTCTGACTGTTTCGACAATGACACGATAATTTTCTTCCATTTTATAATGACCGGGATCAAAATAGTAAATTTTTCCCGCTTTCTTAAATCGAACACCAACCACTTCAACCAATGAATATCACCTCTATATTTGAAGTGTGAGTTGTTCCATTACTAATGTCGGATGGACATTTTGCCTAATTTGTTGTTGTGCATGTAAAAGAGCTTGTAAAATATTAAGTAGTCTTTCATAAGAGAAAGTCATCATGGCTCTTTTAAGTAGTGGATCATCTGCTGAAAATACGACCATCGATTTTGGATCATCTATATGAAAATATATAATATCTTTGAAAGCAATTATTAGTAAATCCAACCCACGTTCCTGTTCATGCCTTTTTTGAAAATGTTCTAACCAATCGTCATGCAAAAGTAAAAAAGCATCATCAGGATTCGTAATATATACTTGAATCAATTGTAACATTAATTTTCGTGCTTGGGCAAACCACTTATCTTCATTTAGTTGAAAGGCTTCTTGTAAATCAGTCGTTAACTGACTAATGAGGCGAGTATTTTGAGGGTTAATGCCATTTTCTCGTAATTTCGTTTGAAAATGTTCTTGAGATAATGGTTTTAAATCGATCATTTGACAACGTGAACGAATCGTAGGAATAATTGATTGACTATTTTCCGTTAAAATAATTGCTACATGATCACTCGTTGGTTCTTCTAAAAATTTCAAAATTCGATTACTCGCATTAACGGTTAATGTATGTGCATCTTCAATCACATACACTTTCCGCCCTGATTCAAAGCTTGAATAAGTAAATTCACGTTGCAGTTGTTTGATCTGTTCATTTTTTATTGACAAACCATCCCGTTTGATCCAGTGCAGATCAGGAAAGTTTCCTGATTTAATTCGCTTACAATTGCGACATGTTTGACATGGCTCAACAGCCGTTTTTTGTTCACAAAAAATTGTTTGTGCCATCAAACGGGCAAGTGTTCGCTTACCTGTTCCTTGACCACCTTGGATTAAGTAGGCATGTGATAGCCGATTTTTCTTAAAGCTATTCATTAAAATTTCACCCGCAATCGGCTGAATCTCGCAAAAATGACGCCATGTAGTCATGTTTGAACCTCCATACGTTAAATCTTTATGTATATAAATTAATTAATAAGCCTTTTATTTCACCAATCAGCCCAAGTAAATCAACATTTTTAGCTTCTTGATGCATTACTTTTTCCGTCAACTCAACAAGTCGCTCATCAATTTCTTTGACAAGAGCAAGCGTTTGACTATTCCCTTGAATATTAAAATTATGTGATCGTTGCAATTGATAACCTTGATAAACTGCTTTTTCTAAAAATTCCTTAACTAAATGTTTAAATGTAACAAGATCACGGGCGGTTTGAGATCGCCCGAGTCGCTCACCTTGAGCAGATATTTCTTCCATCATTTGCGCTAGTTCTTGTTCATTTAATTTCATTGTTTGGGACTGAACCATTTGTCCAAACGTTTGTTGTCCCTTTCGTTTGGAACGGACTCGTTTCGTATCTAATTGTGACCGCATATGTTCGTTAATTCGCATGGCTTCAGCCCCACCCACTTTGTTAATCTTTTAAAACTGATAAAACGATTCGATTGGAAGGATAAATACAGTCGCTCCACCGACTTCAACTTTAACAGGCTTTGGAATGTATGAATCTGCATTCCCACCCATCGGTGAAATTGGTGCAACCATTTGTTCGCGTTGTGAGCAATTATCTTTTATAATGTCTAAAGCTTCTTGAACGTATTGGTCTTCACAACCGATCATTAATGTCGTATTACCTTCTTTTAAAAATCCGCCAGTTGTTGCTAGTTTTGTCGCTTGAAAATTCCCCTCATTTAAAGCATTTGTGAGACGGTTGGAATCTTTATCCTGGACAACAGCAATAATAAGTTTCATGGTAAAAACCCTCCATTCAATATTTTTTAAAAAAGCTAGTAATCACTTCTAAAGATTGATCATACACATACTCAAACGATTGGTCAGCAGTAATCATTTGAATTCTTTCAGGATATTTTTTGAGTAAGTATTCATATCCCTCATAAACCTTTTGATGAAATGATAAATCTTCCGCATCCAATCGATTAGTTTCTCTATCCTTATTCGCAATAATTCGTTGTATTCCTTTTTTTGGCGCAATTTTTAAATATAAAGTTAATTGTGGCCAACAATTTTGTACGGCAAACTCATTAATGGCTAAAACTTCCTCGACACCTAAGCCACGGGCATACCCTTGATAA
>DATGTA010000016.1:0-14351 GCA_035302085.1 Bacillota bacterium | reverse complement strand
TAAATGATAATGACATAACTCGTGTTTAATAATACCAATCAAATGTTCTTGCGTCATCTCCAAAACATACTTTGGATTAATTTCAATTGTTTTTAATGTCGGAATGTATCTTCCACCAGTCGTCCGCAGTCGGTTATTATATTTGATCGTATGTTTAAATGGTTTTTGAAAATAAGTTTTAGATAGTTCATTTGTTAAGTTAAATAAATTTTGTTCATCTAACAATCTTGCCACCCCTTCATTAAGTATAATTATAACATTTTTCCTTTGATTTTATGAACTCTAATAATTTTTATTATATATATTTATTTTCAATTAATGTATGCTAATTGATAATGGATGATATGGTTAATTCTATTATAAAGGTAATAATGTTTCATACTAACATTATATACAATGTATTTGTAAGTGCTTACAGTTCTGGGTATTAATAAAAGTTGTTCTTATTGTAATTTTAAAATGCGTGTGTTATTATAATAATTGTAAATAATAACTTGTGGAGGTAATGTGAATGGCGGAAAACAATGAGAAAAAGAAACGATTAACGACTGCTGCAGGCGCTCCTGTTGCTGACAACCAGGATTCGATGACTGCAGGTCCAAGAGGCCCAATGCTTTTACAAGACGTTTGGTTTTTAGAAAAGATGGCACATTTTGATCGTGAAGTTATACCAGAGCGACGAATGCATGCCAAAGGCTCAGGGGCTTACGGAACATTTACCGTAACAAATGATATTACACAATATACAAAAGCGAAAATATTTTCTGAAGTTGGGAAACAAACGGATTTATTTATTCGATTTTCAACCGTAGCCGGTGAACGCGGCGCAGCAGATGCTGAACGTGATATTCGTGGCTTTTCAATGAAGTTTTATACTGAAGAAGGCAACTGGGATCTTGTCGGTAATAATACACCCGTATTTTTCCATAGAGATCCATTGAAATTCCCTGACTTAAACCATGCGGTGAAGCGTGATCCACGAACAAATATGCGAAGTAATAATAATAAGTGGGATTTTTGGACAAGCTTACCTGAATCACTTCATCAAGTGACGATTGAAATGAGTGATCGGGGTATTCCTAAATCATATCGAAACATGCACGGATTTGGTAGTCATACGTTTAGTATGATTAATGATAAAAATGAGCGGGTATGGGTTAAATTTCATATGCGGACACAACAAGGCTTTAAATTTTTAACAGATGAAGAAGCGGCGAAATTAGTTGCTAGTGACCGGGAAAGCCATCAAAGAGACTTATATGAAGCAATCGAAAATGGTGATTACCCGAAGTGGAAAATGTATATTCAAGTCATGACAGAAGAAGAAGCAAATGAGATGCCATATAATCCATTTGACTTAACGAAAGTATGGTATAAAAAAGATTTTCCATTAATCGAAGTCGGTGAGTTTGTTTTAAACAAAAACCCAGAAAACTATTTCGCTGAAGTTGAACAAGCAGCTTTTAACCCAGCAAATGTCGTCCCAGGCATTAGCTTTTCACCAGATAAGATGTTACATGGCCGACTGTTTTCATATGGTGATGCTCAGCGCTATCGACTCGGTGTTAACCATTTCCAAATTCCAGTGAACATGCCGCGATGCCCTTTTCATAGCTATCATCGAGATGGTGCCATGAGGGTTGACGGAAACCAAGGTAGTACACTTCATTATAATCCGAACACATACGGTGAGTGGGATGAGCATCCAGAACATCGTGAGCCGGATTTAGCTATTTCAGGTGCAGCGGGTCGTTGGGACTTTAGAGAAGACGACGATAACTATTTCGAACAACCTGGAAAGCTATTTAACTTAATGGACGAAGAAGCGCAAGCTAGATTGTTTGCTAATATCGGACGTGCGATGGATGGCGTCGAAAAACATATTAAAATTCGTCATATTAAACATTGCTATTTAGCAGATCCGGCTTATGGTGAAGGGGTAGCCAATGAGCTTGGCATTTCACTCGATGAAGTCGATTTAAAAGAACCAGTCAATTACAATTAATTGCTAAAAAACACTTGTGGGCGACTAAGCTCACAAGTGTTTTTTACATACATTATTTTTGAATCATCGTTAAGGCAATACGGCCACGCTCAATATCAACATCTTCAATCCATGTTGTGACAATATCCCCAACAGATACAACATCTAGTGGATGTTTCACAAATTTATTCGCTAATTTCGAAATATGAACTAATCCATCCTGCCCTACACCAATATCGACGAATACACCGAAATCAACAACATTTCGTACCGTTCCTTGCATCTCCATTCCTGGACGCAAATCTTCTAATTGGATGATATCTTTTTGCAAAATAGGCTGAGGCAAATCATCACGTGGATCACGCTCAGGTTGAGTTAATGAATGGATAATATCGATTAACGTTGGCTGTCCAATGTCAAGTTGCTCTGCCACTTCATCGATCTTTAAATCATTTATTTTTTCTTTTAATAGATCTGTTCCAATATGTGATAGATCACAATTGATCATTTGTAAAAGTCGCTCGGTATGCTCATAACTTTCTGGGTGAATCGACGTTCGATCAAGCGGATGATCGCCATCAATAATACGTAAGAATCCGATCGCTTGTTCATATGTTTTTGGCCCTAAGCGAGGAACATCCCCTAATTGTTTACGATTTGTAAACCGTCCAAGTTCATGCCGGAGCTTGACAATATTGTTAGCGACTGTTTTGCTTAAACCCGAGACATGCTCTAACAATGCTGGTGAAGCTGTGTTTGCATTGACACCAACTTGGTTTACGGTCGTTTCAACAATAAATGATAATGAATCATTTAATTCACGTTGGCTAACATCATGCTGATATTGACCTACACCAATTGACTTTGGATCAATTTTCACAAGTTCTGCTAAAGGATCTTGCACGCGCCTGGCAATTGAAACGGCACTTCTTTCTTCCACTTCTAAATCAGGAAATTCCTCTCGAGCTAAAGGTGATGCTGAATAAACACTTGCTCCTGCCTCATTCACAATCATATAAGGAATATCTAATTGATGTTTTTGGATAACATCTGCAATGAACTGCTCAGTTTCCCGGGAGGCTGTTCCATTACCAATGGCGATTAATTCGATTGGAAAATCTTCAAGTAGTTGTAAGATGATCTTCTCAGACCCTGCGACATCATTTCTTGGCGCTGTTGGAAACATAACATTGATCGCTAAAACTTTGCCTGTTTCATCAATAACAGATAATTTACAACCGGTTCGAAACGCTGGATCGACTCCTAAAACGACCCGATCTTTTAATGGTGGTTGTAATAATAAGTTTTTCAAGTTCTCAGAGAAAACTTTAATCGCTTGCGCTTCTGCTGTTTCAGTTAATTGGTTTCTTATCTCACGTTCGATTGATGGTTGAATTAAGCGTTTATAACTATCTTCAATTGCTCCATCAAGGATCGCTTGACAAGCTTCATTAGCTTTATGTTGGATAATTTCACGGCGTAAATAGTTTTCAATAAATTCAATTGGCGGAACAATCATCACCCGTAAAACATCTTCTTTTTCACCACGATTGATCGCTAAAATACGATGCGAGACAATTGAGCGAATCGCTTCTGTATATTCGTAGTACATTTCATAAACTTTTTTTACATCATTCTCTTGATCTTTTAGTTCTGTCGTTAATTGACCACGCTTAAATGTCGCCTCACGAATATATTCACGAAACTTAGGATCATCAGAGATCCACTCAGCAATAATATCATTAACCCCAGCTAAAACATCTTCTTCATTCAACAGTTCATGTTCTTCACTTAAATAATCGACCGCTTCTTCAGTTATTTCAACATGTTGGTCGTCCCATATAAGTTTGGCTAAAGGTTCCAATCCTTTTTCTTTCGCAATCGTTGCTCGTGTGCGCCGTTTTTGTCGATAAGGACGATATAAATCTTCTACACGTTGTAATTGTGTCGCCGCATAAATTTCCTTTTCCAATTCCTCGGTTAATTTATCTTGTTCAGCAATTAAACGAATGACTTCTGCTTTTCTTTCGGATAAATTTACCGTATATTCCCACTCATCGTGAATGTGTTTAATTTGTACTTCATCGAGTCCACCCGTCATTTCTTTACGATAACGAGCGATAAACGGAACTGTATTACCATCATTTATTAAATCAATAACTTTTTGCACAATTGATCCATTAATTTTCACCTTTTTTGCGACATCATTAAATAAAGTTTGTTTTTCAGAATGATCTGTCAAAACATTCCCTCCTCTAATACACGTTTATAGTTTAGCAAATTCAGCAATACTTTCCTAGATAAAAAAGAGACTAAGCATTTTAAAATTGACGCCTAGCCTAATCTTGACATACAAACAATTCATTTATTCCATAAAATCAAACAAATTATTTGGCAGAGCTTCACGGAGTTTGCGTAATGAACGACGTTGTAATCGTGAAACATGCATCTGTGAGATTCCTAACAATTCACCAGTTTCTTTTTGATTTTTATTTTCAAAAAACGTATATTGGATAATCTGTTGTTCTCTTTCGGGGAGAATAGGTAAAAGTTTTTCAATCAATACTTTAAAATCGATTGAATCATAACCTGATTCACTGTCACCGATCAAGTCAAGAAGTGAAATATCTCGACCTTCGGAATCAGAATTAATCGTATGATCAACGGAGAGGGCACGATAGCTTTGGCGCATTTCCATTGTCTCTAAAACTTCCTCTTCTGAAGCATTTAAATGTTGGGCAATTTGAAAGATTGATGGTGAAGATTGATTTTGAATGGTTAGTTCATCAACTGCTCGTTTAATTTGTGGGCCTAGTTCTTTAATACGGCGTGGTACATGGACACTCCACGTCTTATCACGAATATAACGCTTAATTTCACCGATAATTGTCGGGATTGCATATGATTCAAATTTCCGACCATACGTAGCATCAAACCGACGAACCGCTTCTAATAGTCCAATCATTCCTACCTGTACAAGGTCTTCTTGGATTTGTTTATTATAAGCATATTTGCGGGCGAGAGCATGTACTAAATTCGTATATTTTAAAACAATATGTTCCTTGGCAGCATTATTTTCAGGATTTTGCTGAATTTGTTCAATCCACTCGTAAACTTCAGAGTGTTCAGTTCGTTTATTTGGAAATTTTGTCATAAGCTGCCACTCCTGATTGATTTAAGTATTTTGTCATTAACACAATAACACCATATGTATTGTTTATTTCTACTTTATCCATTAATGTCTGAATCAAAAATAGCCCAAAACCCCCTTCTCTTAAATTGTCAATTGATTCATCGGGATGATAAGGTCCAATATCATCCTTAATATCTGCTAAGTTAAAGCTACCCCCATGATCAGCGACCATAACTTCCAAACGGTCTTCATAGACACCAAACCCTGTTGTGACTTCGCCTACTTCATCCGCCCGATAAGCATGTGTAACCGCATTTGTGACTGCTTCAGAGATCGCCACTTTTAAATCTTCAATATCATCATAAGAAAAGCCCATCCGATGTGCTAACCCTGATATCGTTAAACGGATCGTACTCACATACTCGGCTTTTGCCGGAAAACGCATTTCAATAAAATCAAATTCCATCTTATTTACACCCCGCGGTATGATCAATTTCAATAACCTCATCTAAACCAGTAATTTTAAAAAGTCGGGCCACACGTTTTTGTAAATGTGTTAACTTCAGGACACTATTATAATTTTTAGTCGATTTTAATGCTTTAATAAATAAACCTAATCCCGTGCTGTCCATATAGTTAACTGCTTTAAGATTAACAATTACCGTATGTTGGTTTTTTTCAGTAAGTGGTAACAAATGTTGTTCGATTTGATCAACCGTGTAAATATCAATTTCTCCTTTTAAAAAAATTGTTGATTCATCTTCACCTTTCTCGATATCAATCGTTAAATTCAAAGAAACCACCCTTTTTATTTTTATTCATAGGAGAATATTTACCCGTCCCGATGACTATTTAAACATGTTTTAATATCATGAGAGTAAAATCATCTCTTAATTCAAAGTCTTGCAACCGTTCAAAATGCCGATAAACTTCATTGACCATTTGTTGAGCCGGCAAATGAATAAACCGCTCAATGACTTGAATGAGATATTCACGTTCGATAAATTCATTATCACGCTTACTTTCTGTCACACCATCTGTTAATAAAACGAGCATATCGCCTTTACGGAACTGAATTTTATATTCCTTATATGTTGAATGTGGTAAAACCCCTAAAATAAGTCCTTTTGTTTCTAGATCATTGAAGGTTTGGGTTTGACCATCAAAATAAAACCCTGGTTCATGTCCTGCAGAAGCATATGTAAACATATTTATTTGTGGCTGATAAGTTGCACATAACATTGTAATAAACATACTTGCATCAACATTTCGCTCAACTACACGATTTAAATTTTTTAAAATATTCTTTGGATACATCAACTCATTTGGAAAGCTATCTAGTGAGTACTTAATCATTGACATACATAATGCGGCGGGAACGCCTTTTCCAACGACATCGGCGATGACTAAACCAATTGAATGATCGTTTCCTTCAAAAAAATGATAGTAATCACCGTTCATTTGTGAAGCTGGGACACTTTTAATACCGATATCTAATGATTCATCACACGGAATCGTTGTTGATAAAAGAGACGCTTGCATCGATGCTGCCACAGCAATTTCTGATTTTAAAGCATCTTGGGAATCGCGTAAAGTTGTCACTTCTTGATAAGCAACGCCATAATACGTAATCGCTTCAATCAGAAAATACATGGCAAGTTTATGTTTATGATCAATATTAGGAAATAATTCAAATAAGGCTCGTCGATGCAAGTTAATAATTTCTTCTGGTGAGTAATTATGTTTGATAAGAGATTTACTCAATTGTTCGACTTCGTAGAGTGACGCTTCATCTTCGTTCATGACATAGTTATTTAATAGTTGCATATATGTAAGTAAATATTTATTAATTGTATCTGTCATCTTAAGCCCCTTTCAACTGGGTTTTACGACATTACTGTTCAAGCCATTTACAAACGTGTATAACCGTCCCATGATTCTTTTTTGAGCGAATATCAAATTCATCAACCATTCGCTTAACGCCGGGAAGCCCTGATCCTAGACTGCCAGTCGTTGAGAATCCATCTTGTAAAACGAGTTGTAAATCATCAATCCCCGGCCCTTGGTCAATCGCCTTAATTTGTAGACCTTTTGTTTGATCATGCCGAATGACACGATACAGACTAAGTTCACCTCCAGGGGTATATAAATAAATGTTACGAGCTAGCTCTGAAATAACCGTCGTTATCCGAGCTTGCTCAACAATGCTAAATCCTATTTGATAAGCAAGTCGCCTACCTTGTTGACGAGCAATAATAATATCCCATTCTTTATTGATAAATATTGTGGATTGATGAATGACTTCCATTATCCTTCACTCCACTTAAAGGTGAATGGCTTCAATTTGTACCATTGCCTAAGAACGTTTGGCAACATAACAAACATTTTTATACAGGAACATTCTAACTGATTAACTTGCTCATCGATCGTAAGGCACATCTTGATATTCCCCTTTAAATTTATTTGTTAGCACCGATATTAACTACACCTGTTATTTGAATGAATTTTCGCAATTATTTACCGTTTATTATATAATACGACAATATATTTATGAGATACAAGGGCCTTTGTAATTATTTTACCTAATGGTTTATAACTAATTTTTGTACGGATTGAAAAACGAATGCTTTCGCTTAAATATTTGATTTCAAAAAGCCTACATTGTGCATCTAAACAATGTAGGCTTTTATAAGTTTATGTAATTATGTATACATGTCTCTAAGACCTAAACTAATCTCTAAAGCGTAGTCGATCTTTTTCATAAGATCGCTATCTAGTTTAGTTATTTTGTCTGTTAAACGTTGTTTGTCCAACGTGCGGATTTGCTCAAGCAAAATGACTGAATCGCGATCAAACCCATAGCGTTCGGCACTAATTTCAACATGTGTTGGTAATTTACCTTTTTGAATTTGTGCCGTAATCGCTGCAACGATGACTGTTGGGCTATGGCGATTCCCTATGTCATTTTGCAAGATTAAAACAGGCCGTACGCCACCTTGTTCCGATCCGACGACAGGGGATAAGTCGGCGAAATAAACTTCGCCTCTGCGAACAATCAAATGACTACACCCCGATCACAGTACGTTCTAAGGTGTCTTCGGCCTCCTCCTCAGCTAAGAAAGCTTCTGATGCTATTGACAAATTGATGCGTGCCATTTCCTCGTAACCTTTTTGCATAGTTTCATACAATTGCTGAACATGCTCATCTTGCATATGCTTAATATAGTTTTTTGTTGCACGATAAATGAATTCATTTAAATCACTATTTTCATGCTTCATTAGTCCATTCACCTCATTAAGAAGGTTTTTCGGTAATTTCACAGAAATCTCTTGTAAGCTATTCGACAAAACCAAACACCCCCGGCAACTGTTGAACGACCAATATATTAAATTCATTTTTATAATATCATTGAATCGTAACGTTTGCAAAGAGTTACAGGTAATATTTTATAAAACCTTACACATTATTGTAAAAATCTACAATATTCGTTACCGTAAAATTTGCTTTCTTTTTATGACACGTCTATATCTTTATAAATTCTTGGGATTCTATTCGTCAACATACACGGAATTTCATAATTGATTGTCTCTAAATAATGAGCGACATGATCTGCTAAAATCTCCTCTGCTTGTTGGGTGCCGATTAATGTGACTTTTGTACCGACAGGATATTTTTGATCAAGCTTAATCATCATTTGGTCCATACAAATTCTTCCAACAATTGGCATTCGTTTTCCTTCAACTAATACGTGAAATCCTTGAAGTTTACGTGTCCAACCATCAGCATATCCGATCGGTAATGTACCAATCCATTCATCTTCTTTAGCAAAATACGTTTGGCCATAACTGATTGAGTCGCCTTTAGTCACTTTTTTGACATGACTTAAACGACTATGCAGCGAAAAGGCTGGTTTTAAATGAATCGTTTGTTCTTGTTTGACCACTGGTGATGGGTATAACCCATACATTGATACCCCAAAGCGAATATAGTGATACATATTTTCGGGAAAACGAATTGAAGCGGCACTATTACCAATGTGAAGGGCAATCTTTTCCGGCCATAATTTCGCAAATGTATCAAGTAGTGTTTGAAATCGTTCCCGTTGCTCATGAAAATAAGTTAAATCTTCATCATCTGCTGTCGCAAAATGGGTAAACACACCGGTTAGTTGTACGTTTGGTTGTTGTTTAATTTTTTTGATAAGTGATTTTAATGATTCAACCGTGCGAATACCAAGACGCCCCATTCCCGTATCCCATTTCATATGAACTTTTACAGGTTGTGGTAAATTATAGGGAACATCTTCTAACCATTGTTCTTGAAACATTGTTAACGTAATATTATATTTGACGGCCGTCGGAGCATGCTCGGCTCCTACCCAACCCATCACTAATATCGGGGCATCTATGCCGGCTTCTCTTAAAGTAATCGCTTCTTCTAACAAAGCAACTGCTAAATGTGTTGCTCCTGCTTGTAACGCACGTTGGGCTACCTCTACTGAACCATGCCCATAACCATTTGCTTTAACAACTGCCATAATTTCTGTTGTCTCTGATAATTGGGCTTTGATCGCTTGCACATTATGCTCAATCGCTTGTAAATTTACTTCAGCCCATGTATCTCGATAAATTTGTTGACTCATTTAGCTTCTCCTCCCACGCTCGAACGACTTGCTTTGTATTGATTTTTCTTGGATTTATACTCATATTATTTAGCTTTTACGGCTAACTGTCAATGAATAATCATTACTTTTGCAGGTTTCTGTACGAATGGCGTGGGAAAAGATGGCCAGTCATTTAAGAAAACGATCTTTTTATTTTGAAGTCTTTCCTTGGACAGATTTAGCAACTTCAATTAATTCATTTCTCGTTAAGTCTTCACTTGCGAGTAAAAATTCTGATCCTTCATAAACCCATTCAAGTTTATTATTCGTTAAAGCGCCAACCGCAAATCCTAAATCGATTAAATCACCAGTTACTTCCTCTTGATGTGACATCGTTGGTAATGTATGTTGCTTTTCTTGAACAAGTGTAAAGTTTTTCTCACCGGAAAATGTCATAATAACTCGCTCACCATTGTCTAGAGAAACTTCTTTCATTTCATCGAGCTCTGCATTCGCTGTAAAAAGTGGAAAGAAAACGGCTAATGGTGCTTGTGCTTCATCATTTTCTGCGAGTGTTTCTTCATCAATTTGTTCAGCTTGTTTATTTTGTTCAAGTGAAAAATCCTCAGTCGCTAAATTCGTATTTAATTGAAATTTATTAAACGTTACTTCAACAAGGGGTTCATGATCATTATCAAGGACATGAACGTGTGTTGGTGTGAATTGCTTTTTATCGATATAAATTTCTTGATAAGGTAAATTTTGGTTGCTCTTATAATTCGTTTTCGTCATAAATACATAATGTGTTTCTGTTTCTTCAAATTGCACCTCTTCATCCGCCAAAATATCATTTAATAATGATTCATATAAATATGGTTGACTACTATTGTCAGGCCAATCGGTTTGAAATTTATAACTTTTATTTAATGTTGGTGTTAAAACAAATACTCCATCATCATTTTTCAATATAATTTGACCTGCTTTTTCACGATCAGGGCTATTTAAAGCGATTCGGTAAAAATCTTCTTTCTTATGCCAAATGGAAACTTCATAAGCCTGTTCTTCTTGTCCAGTGTTCATCATCATTTCAGCTTCAGCCACATAATCCGTTAAATTAGCTAACGTCTTTTCCATTTCTTTCACAACATCAGTATCTGTCTTTTTACCGCAAGCTGCTAACATAAGTACACTTATAAATATGATGATCCCGTTCACAATGAATTTCCTTTTCATCAGACATATCTCCCCTGTCTTCGTTATTCTCGTAATTGTACATTTAAAGTTTTTGCACAATGACAATGTATAAGGATTGTACAGATGACTTTTCCTTACTACTTGCCATCAAATATATGAGACAAGTTTTTGAAATATGCCAAATGATTAAAGAGAGCTGATGGTCAGCAATGAACACATCATTTAATTAATGAGTGATCACGACTTGAGCAATTGCATATGTATCACTATGTGAGATCGAAACGAATAGTTTATCTCGTTCATATCCTTTGGCCATAATTTTTGGTGCCCCATGAACGTTTGTGAGTATTTCGATATGTTGAAAACTTAGTTCGCCAATTCCCGTGCCATTCGCTTTCGCAAATGCTTCTTTAGCAGCGAAACGCCCGGCTAAAAATTCGACTTTCCGACGCTGACTCGTAAATTGTTCATATGTTTGGCGTTCTTTTTTTGTTAAAATTCGTGCAACGATTCGTTCATTTTTCTGAATGCTTTTTTCGATCCGGTTAAGTTCGATCAGATCGATACCGATTCCTTTAATCACAAAATCACCTTTTCATTTTATGAATTAATTAACGGGTCTATGATATACTTTATGATAAATTAGTTGACACTTTTCATTACTTTACCAACGATACATATATAATGTTCTTTAGGAGGCTTTTATGTTTATACGGCAGGAGCGGAGTTTAAAAGAATTTATAACGTTTTATCCAGTTATTTCATTCATCGTGATTGTTAATTTTATTCTATGGTATTTAACCGATTTCAGTCAGTCATCGATCGGTAAAATAATTATAGATTTTGGCATGGGGAGTAATTTCCTCGTTCATGAAGGGCAATATTGGCGTTTAGTCACACCGATTTTTTTGCATAGTGGTTTGCGACATGTGTTGTTTAATTCATTTTCCCTCGTCATCTTCGGATCTGCTTTAGAACAAATGTTAGGACGGTTTAAATTTATTTTAACATATTTAATCGCAGGTATTGCTGGTAATGTCGCAACTTTTTTACTCGGCCCTGAGATTTACTTTCACCTGGGAGCCTCTGGAGCAGTTTATGGAATTTTTGGTGTTTATTTATATATGATTGCTGTGAGACAAGATTTAATTGACCCGATGAGTCGACAAATCATAATTATTATAACAGTCCTTGGATTCATCATGACATTTGTCCGGCCAAATATTAACATCTATGCACATCTTTTTGGCTATGTAGGTGGACTTATCATGGCACCAATCGTTTTAACTCGGGCAAAACCATTTTCTATTTGGCGAAACCGCTATAAAGCACCTCCAAAAGATGATGGCGATCCAATTAAATTTGATCCAAACCGTTGGCAAAAAAAACGTATCCCCACACAACTTAAAAAGAATATTTTTTGGGTCGTGTTAGGGATACTCATTATTTTTGCTTTATTTGGCCGCTTTTTTTAAATCGTTTGAAATTATTGACGGTTTCTTCGCCTTCGATTCGATTGGCGTCGATTTCTCCGTTCATTGCGCCTGCCTTTTGACCGATGATGTGGCCGATTAGATCGACGGCGCCTTCTGCCTGATTGCCTTTTGACACTGATCGGTTGTACGGCTGACAATCTCACGGGACGATTTGAACGTTCTTTTGTTAATAAACTTAATGCAGCTGCGACAATGTCACTTGAGTCATGTTCATTGAGTATTTCGGTAGCTGCTTCTTTGTATGTGGTGAGATCTTTGTTAGCGATCGTATCGGCTAACTTTTCAACGGCCGCTTGTTGTTGTCCCCGACGAGCTTCTTTTTCTGTCGGTGCGACCAAGCGTTTAATTTGGCTTTTTGTCACTTGCTGAATCATTTGTAAGTGAGGAATTTCTCGTCGCGTCACAAAAGAGATCGCATCCCCCATTTTACCTGCGCGTCCAGTTCGGCCAATGCGGTGGACATAACTTTCTGGATCTTGTGGGATATCAAAATTGTAAACATGTGTCACCCCAGATATATCTAATCCACGAGCGGCCACATCAGTAGCGACAAGTATTTCAATACGGCCCGATTTAAATTTGTTTAAAACTGACATTCGTTTCCCTTGTGTTAAGTCACCGTGAATACCTTCCGCTTTGAATCCACGAATTTGTAATCCTTCAGCGATTTCATCGACCCGTCGTTTCGTTCGTCCAAAAACGATCGCTAATTCGGGGTCATGAATATCAAGATGATTTGTTAACGTGTCAAATTTTTGTCTTTCATGAACTTCAATGAAATATTGTTCTGTATTTTTGACGGTAATCGCTTTTGTTTTAACTTTAACTTCTTTCGGCTGTTTCATGAGATTTGTGGCGATATCACGAATTTCACGAGGCATCGTTGCGGAAAATAATAAAGTTTGTCGCTCTTTTGGTATGCCTAGTAAAATTTCTCGAATATCATCTATAAAGCCCATATTTAACATTTCGTCCGCTTCATCTAAGACGACAATCTCAACTTGTTGCAAACGAATCGTTCGTCTTTTCATATGATCTAAAAGTCGCCCAGGTGTAGCGACGACAATCGCTGGTCCTTCTTTCAATGAGCGAATTTGGCGACCCATTTGCTGTCCTCCATAAATGGGTAGGGCACGAACTTTTTTTAAACGGCCGAGACGATTAATCTCTTCCGCCACTTGTATCGCTAACTCCCGGGTTGGTGCAACGACTAGGCCTTGGATCGCTCGTTTGTTCTGAACAATTCTTTCGATCATAGGAATACCAAAAGCTGCTGTTTTCCCTGTTCCTGTTTGTGCTTGACCGATGACATCATGGCCAGCTAATCCGTGTGGAATGGTTTCTTTTTGAATCGGTGTCGGTTCTTCAAAGCCCATTTTTTCAAGGGCTTGTAAAATTTCATCTGAAAGACCGAGTGTTTTAAAATGTTTCACGTAATTTTCCTTCTCCTTATTCACATATATCATTATTGTTGCAAGAACTTTTTACATTCATTTAATAATTTGTTTAATCGGCAAAAACTCTCTACGAACAATCGGATATACTTATTCATCTGTCTGCAAAAGCAACTATCTTATCATAACATACATAAGAAAAAACTTTCTACTATTTGTTATTCCTATGTTATAGTATGATGAATAGATGAATGAACTTATGAGGAGTCCACATATGCGTTTACCACCATTTAATCCATACATAGCAGTTTTAATCGGCGTCATTTCTATTTCAACATCAGCCATTTTTGTCAAGCTTGCAAGTGGGGTACCCGCTTCCATGATCGCTTTTTACCGTTTATTTTTTGCGGTTCTTATGATGGCACCACTTATCCTGACAAAATACCGACATGAACTTAAAGTCATTAAGCAAACAGATTGGCTACTTGCCATTGGGGCAGGGGTGTTTTTAGCCTTACACTTTATTCTTTGGTTTGAATCACTAAA
>DATGTA010000015.1:0-2457 GCA_035302085.1 Bacillota bacterium | reverse complement strand
CATCACAAGGAATACGACTTTTTACACCCGCTAAAGCTAAATCAGCTGAAACGATCGCTAAAGATGAACCGGCAGCATTTCTTTTCACACAAGGAACTTCAACTAAGCCAGCTACTGGATCACAAACAAGACCTAACATGTTTTTTAAAGTAATGGCAAACGCTTCAGCACTTTGCTTCGGTGTACCACCAGCCATCTCAACGATCGCTGCTGAAGCCATTGCTCCCGCTGAGCCGACTTCTGCTTGACAGCCACCAGCAGCGCCAGAAATAAATGCATTATTCGCAACGACAAAACCAAATGCGCCAGCCGTAAATAAATAGCGAATCATATCATCTCGTGTTGGCTTTAAACGTTCCTTAACGGCAAACAATGTCCCTGGAACACAACCAGCACTTCCAGCCGTTGGTGTTGCACAAATAATCCCCATCGCAGCATTCACTTCATTCGTTCCCATCGCTTTACTCACGGCATCGAGTAATACATGACCTGAAAGTGGTTCATGATTTTCCATATATTGTTGCACTAAAACAGCATCACCACCCGTTAAACCTGTAACAGATGTGACACCTTCTAAACTTTTTTCAATGGCCTCTTCCATGACTGTTAAATTTCGTTCCATTTGCTCATAAATTTCTTCTCGTGTCTTGTTTTGGATTTCCATTTCTTGTTGGATCATGACGTCTGAAAGTGGTATATTATTTGTTTCTGCTTGTTCGACTAATTGGGCAACTGTTCGAAACATTCGTTAATCATCCTTTCCCCATTAACTCACAATTTTCGTCACCTGAATAATATGTTTGGCATTTTTAAGTTCATATAGAACATGTGATTCAATATTTTCATCAACTTCAATAACCATGAGTGCTTCTTGACCGACATCTTTACGATTGACTTCCATGTGACCGATATTTATTTCATATCTCGCTAAAATTTTTGTCACTGAGGCAATGGCACCTGAGCGATCGTTATGCAAAATTAATAATGCGGGATGATTTCCGGAAAGACGTAGGGCAAAGCCATTTAGCTCAGTAATTTCAACTTTCCCCCCACCGATCGAAATCCCTACAAGTTCTAAACTCATCTGTTCATCACCGATTTGAATTCTGACGGTATTTGGATGAGTTACTTTAGCACTATCTTCAATAAACTCGACGGTCATTCCCTTGTCTTTGGCAGTTTTTAATGATTCACTCATCAATGGATGATCGGTATCATAGTTCATTAAACCTCCAACAAGGGCAAAGTCTGTTCCATGGCCTTTATATGTTTTAGCAAATGATTCATACAAATAAATCTTTGCCCATTTCGGTTCTTTTCCAAACAATGTACGGGCAACTTTACCAATTCGAGCGGCACCCGCCGTATGTGAACTAGATGGTCCAACCATCACCGGACCAATAATATCGAATACCGAATTAAATTTCACGTCACATTCACCCTTTATTTTAAAAGATATGTGTCTTTATTCAACAGATAAAATATATGAGTAAATTGGTTGCTCTCCAGCATGTGTCTCGATTTCAATGTCTGGATAACTCTCCTCAATGTGAGTAACTACTTGATTGAGCGATTTTTCTGTAACATCTTCACCATATAAAATCGTTAAAATTTCAACATCTTCATCAATGAGATCAGCAATTAATTTTTTTAACGTTTCTTCACGATCATCGTGACAACATGTAATTTTCCCATCGGCAATCCCCATAAATTGACCTTTTTTAATAAATAGATGATTCATTTCAGTATCTCTTACCGCATAAGTCACTTGCCCTGTTTTAACATAGCCCATCGCTTCAGTCATTTGTATTTCATTCTCTGTTAAATCCATTTCAGGATGGAAAGAAAGTAGGGCACTAATCCCTTGAGGAATTGTCGCTGTAGGAACGACGATAACATCTTCCGTTGCTAATTTTGCTGCTTGTTCGGCTGCCATGACAATATTTTTATTGTTTGGTAAAATAATGATTTTTTCTGCATAGGCTTCTTGAATCGCATCAGAAATATCTTTTGTACTCGGATTCATCGTTTGTCCACCTTCTAAAACGATGTTCGCCCCAATGCTTTCGAAAAGTTTTTTAATGCCTGTCCCTAGCGCAAACGTAATGATACCGTAAGTTGCCTTCTTTGTCGGTTGCTTTTGACTGGCAACGATCGTACTATGTTGTTCACGCATATTTTCAATATCAATATTTATGAGATCGCCATATTTTTGGCTATAAGTCATCACATCACCAGGATGTTCAGTATGAATATGTACTTTAACGACTTCTTGATCGGAAACGACGAGTAATGAATCGCCATGTTCACTTAAATGATGACGATAAGTCGCTTCATCAAAAGGTGTTTGTTTTAATTTTTCTTGATCAAACTTCACCATAAATTCTGTACAATAACCATATTCAATGTCATCAGCTGACATAAAATCTTGCGCAACTTTATGGTGTTCGGCTTTAA
>DATGTA010000014.1:0-3243 GCA_035302085.1 Bacillota bacterium | reverse complement strand
AGATCGCAGGCGTCGGTGCATTAAGATCGTAAAATCCGATCATTTGATCCCCTACAGACAACATCGTTTGATCCAAAACATATGTCTCTGAATTTATTATAAAATTTACAACCCCGTGATCAACATCGATGACAACTTGTTTAATACAGCCTGATTCATCGACATCTTGAATGTTTCTAATAATCCCCCGAAAACTTCCTAACTGTACCATCTGAAAACCCCTTATGAATGATTTCAATCAGTATATGCAGTTAGAAAATTTTTGACAATCAAGTGATTCTTGAAGTAAATTTTAGCCTTATTTTTTTAATGACAAACTCTCATCCGTTAAAATTTCATCTGGAATATATATAGCTTCTAATCTATTACAAAATCAAATCGTATATTAACTTTACTTTTAATTGCCATTGACTAAATAAGTAATTGTTGCGAATCACTTTGCGTACACTTTTCAATGGTCTATTTCCAATATTTCATCAAGCAACATTATATGTTAACGGTAGTGATAGTTTGCAGTTCAGAAAATTACTCGTATGTCACATCATTTAATGGATAAAGTTTTGTTTTTAAATTTGTAAAGTCAAAAGTCGTAAAATCAAAGGTTGATAATCCAGGCGAATCAACCGTAATAATTTTCGAACTTAAATGTTCAAAACCTGCACGAAAATGTTGGCTTGATTTTAAACCGACAATTTTATAGTCCCGAACATCGATCCCTAACAATTTGAAAATTTCATCATCAAATACTTGTGATTTTTTCGAGCAGACAATGATATCGACGCCATTATAAAGGAAACGAACAGATGTCCCTAAATCAACCTTTTCGCCACGTCCCATCGGAGTTGATTTTTTAAAAATACCATCAGCGATCGCTTTAACGTAAACAGTCATATCTAAAGGTTCACCATGCAAATGATCTGTTTTCCCACCAAGTTTAATGTCAATTGTCGCACCAATTCCCGCTTCTACCGCCTGCTGTGCAACTTCAGGATCATAAATAAATGCATAACAAGCATCCGTTAAATGATTTTCAGTCATCGCTTTTAACAAGTACGTTCCATCACCCGGTGTTCCTGCACCAGGGTTGTCTGATGTTTCATTAATAACGACTGGTTTTCCGTCATGGGCTAATGCTTGCTTTATACCTTCTTTGGGGCTTAAAGGCTTTTGTAAAAATTGTTCACGTTTTTGCCAGATCGATTGCCCGACTGCTTCGGCTGTTTCTTGAGCAAGCTTTGCATCATTATTTGTCGTCACGAGGACAGAAACTCCTAATCGACTTATATTTGTATAAGGAAATCCATGGTAAAATGTACAATCAATAATATCTTTATTTTCTTCGGCATCGTAACACCATTCATTCACTTCTTTAGCAGGACCCATGTTTGTTGTTGATGTCGGAATAATTAATGGTAACATTTCTAAATGCATCGTTGGTTTTAATGTTCCCTCAACAATTTTTTGAGCCACTTCAACCGCTTCTAAGCCGATTTCATAACTATCTGTATGCGGATACAAATGATTTCCAAGAATAATATCTGCTAAGTCTACCATTTTTTGCGTCATATTTGCATGTAAATCTAAGGTCACAACAATTGGCACATCAACACCAACGACATCACGTACTTCTTGCAAAATTGTTCCTTCTAAATCTTCTGATCGCTCAGAAACTCCCGCCCCATGTAAGCTTAACACGATCGCATCATAATCTTCTGCTTGTTTTAATCGTTTTAATAAATGATCGATCAAAGTATCATGCGTCTTTGCCGTAATGATGCCAGAAGGATAAGCAAACGTTGAAAATAATGGTTCAATCTCAATACTAAGTTTTTCCGCTTGCGCAATCATCCCACCGATATAGTTACGTACTCCCCGATTTTGCATAACTTCTTCGCCCCGTGACCACTCCCACTGCTTAAATGCGGCAACATCCGTTTTCACATTAGCAAAAGTATTCGTTTCATGAACAACCCCACCGATAAGAATCTTCATCGTTCATCACTCCCGTTAAAATAATTAACCAACTCAGTAGTGGCTAGTGATCTAAAAGATAATTTTTACTTGAATTAAATATTGTTAACTAAATAATTGTTGCAACAACTTTTAAAATGACATGACATATTTTTCCATCAGCCATCATTTATGAACAAACATTAATAGTTCTATTGATCTTTTAAAAATTTTGTTTAAGTGTTTAAAAACTAAAGCAAGCGAGTAATTTTCTTTACTTCACATCATCCACTCAATTAAAATCAAGGAAACTTTGCATGAACAATCCTTCTGTTTTCATGGAATCAAAATATTTTATCCGTTGCTCAAACAATTCTTTTCTTCGCATAGAAATTGTCGAAACAATACTGTTTAATACCGTAAAAACAACTGGTGCAACATCTAATGTTGATTTCGTATGTAAGTGAATTTGTAGAACATCATCAGCGATTTCAGTAATTGGGGAAATGATTGAATCTGTAAAACCAATCACATGGGCCCCCTCATTTTTAGCTAAACGAGCAAATTTTAAAGTATCGATCGAATAACGATGAAAAGAAAACGCAACGACGACATCATCCTCTGATAATTCACTCGCTTTTAATAAAATATTATCAACTGATGGTGAATGTAAATGAGATTTTCCTTTGACAAGATCAAGCGCAAAAGCAAACCAACTAGCAAATGCATGTGATGCCTGACTTCCTGCGGTCACGATTGTATCTGCATTAATAAGAGCTTTTACTAATCGCTCTAATTTTTCCTCCGTTATTGATGATACAGCTTCTTCGATTGTTTTTAATTCAGAATAAATTAAATTTTTAACAGGTTGGTCTGATAATTGATCAATATCTTTTGAATCTAAATAGACTGATAGACTACTTTTTTTGAACAATCGTTGTTGAACATCTTTTTGGAAATCACGATACCCCGAATATCCTAATTGGTGAGCAAAGCGAATGATCGTCGTTTCACTAACACCGATAAGCTCACCTGCTCGCGCCGCCGAATTGTGCGCAATTGTCCGCGGATGTTTTTGAAAATAAGCAGCAATTTTGGCAAAACCTTTCGTAAATGAAAGTTTTTCTTTTTCAATTTTTTGATAAATGTGTTCGATGATTACCCACCCCTTATGCATATTTACGCCGTTAAATATTTATTTACAATATATAATAGATGTTATGTCGTGAAGTAATGTTATTTGCTTGATTGAAGAACATTCAAAGTTTCATCTAAATGATTATGTAGCTATTC
>DATGTA010000013.1:0-2412 GCA_035302085.1 Bacillota bacterium | reverse complement strand
TTCACTATTCGTCAATGTTTGTTTACGCTCATAACGTCCTTCAGGAATGAGGTGCAAATTTGGATTCGTCACTTCAATAAAGTAGCCAAATACTCGATTGTATTTTATTTTTAATGAACGAATGTTCGTTATTTCCTTTTCTTGCTGTTCGAGCTCTGCAATCCATTTCTTGCCATTTCTAGAAGCATCACGGTATTGATCTAATGTTTCATCATACCCGTCTTTTATGATTGACCCTTCAGTAATCGAAATGGGTGGTTCCTCAGCAATGCTTTTTTCTAGTAAATCAACGATTGCTTTTGGAAAAACGAGTTGTTCGTTGAGCTGATCAATTGACGGATCATTCATCGATTGTAAACAATTTTGGATATCGGGTATTTTTTGTAAAGATTTTTTTAATTGGCGCAGGTCACGGGCATTAACATTACCAAAAGAAACTCGTCCCGTTAACCGCTCTAAATCATAAACATCCTTTAATGCTTCTCGTAAATGTTCTCGTTCGATAAATTGATTAAACATGACTTCAACAATATTTAGCCGAACTTCAATTGAGGATTCATCGATTAATGGTCGCTCAATCCACTGTTTAAGTAAACGAGATCCCATGGCCGTATTCGTTTGATCAAGCAACCATAATAGACTGCCATAACGATCTTTTTGAATAATCGTTTCGGTTAATTCTAAATTTCGCTTGGAATACATGTCCAACGTTAAATAATTATTCAATTCGATAATTTCTGCTTGTTGCAGATGGTCGAGTGAACGCTTTTGTGTACGGTGTATATAGTTTAATAAACGACTAAACGCTTCTAGCAGTCGTTCATCCGTTAAATTTTCACATAGTGGGCGGTACTCGGCATTAAATGTGACATCATCTTCGTAAGAAATCGTCATTTTTAAACGATCTTGTAAGTCTTTCACATATTGTTCGGGAAGTGATGTTGCAATGACAATTTCTTTCACTGATTGATTAAAAAGCTCATGTAATACAGCTTCCCAACCAGATGTCATTAACAATATTTTTGTTTCGCCTGTTGATAATTCATTGTAGACAAGGACAAACGATTGATCAGGAAAATAACTTAAACTACTAATATAGTTACTTTCTTGATCATCGAGCATCGCTTGTTCCATAACAGTTCCTGGCGTAATCACTTGGACGACTTCCCGTTTCACAACACCGACAGCCTTTTCTGGGTCTTCAACTTGTTCACAAATCGCTACTTTATACCCTTTATCAACTAATGTTTTTATGTAACGTTCGGCTGAGTGATGCGGGACGCCACACATTGGGATCGGTTGTTTTTGACCCGGGTCTCTTTGAGTTAACGTAATTTCTAATTCCCTTGCAGCTTTTATCGCATCATCATAAAACAACTCGTAAAAATCGCCGAGTCGAAAAAATAAAAATGTATCTTCATATTGTTTTTTTATCGATAAGTATTGCCTCATCATTGGTGTATGTTCTGACATCATTTAACCCCCTAAAGTCAATGGGTATATACTCTATCATTCTACCATACTTTTTAATGTAGAAAAGCGAGAGATGGAAGGCTCTCGCTTTTTCATTCGTGCTTTTTCGATTGTAAATAATCTGGGCTTGCTTCCCCATGATGATCGTGTTCATGATCATGAGCAAATGAATCATCAGTCGGCTGATAGGATGGATCAACTTTCACATATACTGTAGTTTCACCAAGTAATTTAACGATAAATCCACGTTCAATCTCGACGATAATTTGCTGACCACATTTTGAAATTTGACATTCTAAACAATTCGGTTGTTGGGTGACTTTCACGATGACATCATCCGCACCATGAAAACATTGTTTATCTCGTTCTGATAAAGGTATTGTTTCCGTGTAAGTGACCCGTTCAGTAATTGCTTCAGTTTTTGTGTTTTTATGATAGGAGTACCAAATGTTAATGTCATAACTACCGGTTACTTCAACTTTATTTTTAGCTCCGATGCGTGCTTTATATTTATGGTTAATAATCCAACAGCCTAGGATACTTGTTGGTTTATGTGGTGGTGTAACTTTATGTTTTGCTTTGGTAAATTTATTACCCTTACCACAAATGGCTTTCGTAATAATTTCACGATAATCTTCTTCCATAAACGTCATAAAATAATTACCTCCCCTTTTTCATAGTCATTTTATGCAAGGCATTCACCTAAAGTGCATCACTCAACTCGAAAAAGCGGAGGTTTCTTAAAATATTTATTTTTAATCAGTATATATTTTTGTCCCCGTTTCGCCTTGTAAGACATCGCCACCCGTATCTTCAATAATTTGATTGGTCACTTCTCTGGCAATTGTTTTTGTGACAAGTTGTAATATATTATTAACGGTTACTTGAATATCTTTAAATTCTTGAACGATCGGTATTTCATCTAATTCCTCGTGTAAA
>DATGTA010000012.1:0-12495 GCA_035302085.1 Bacillota bacterium | reverse complement strand
GAACAGTTTCATCTGCCAGTCATCGCTTCAATTCATGGAGCTGCCCTCGGTGGTGGACTTGAGCTTGCAATGGCTTGTCATATCCGTTTAGTGACTGAAGATGCTAAACTAGGTTTACCGGAGTTGACATTAGGCATTATTCCAGGATTTGCCGGAACTCAGCGGCTCCCACAATTTGTCGGATTAGCAAAGGCTTATGAGATGATTTTAACAGGGCAACCAATTACTGGTCACGAAGCCGTTACATATGGGTTAGCGAATCAAGCAGTTGCTGAGGAAGACTTAATGAAAGTGACGCAATCACTAGCCAAAAGTATTGCTAATAAAAGTAAACCTTCTATTGAAAGCGTCATGCAATTGATCCCTTATGCGAAAACGAGCCAATTCTCTAAAGGGGTACAAAAAGAAGCACAATTGTTTAGTAACATTTTCACAACGGATGATGCGAAAGAAGGTATCGAAGCGTTTGTTGAAAAGCGACAACCAAACTTTCAGGATAAGTGAACTTAAGGAGGTTTTCACATGAACATATATGTATTACTTAAAAAGACTTTTGACACGGAAGATAAAATTGAAATTGTTGATGGTGAAATTGATGATGATGGCGCAGAATTCATTATTAATCCCTATGATGAATATGCGGTTGAAGAAGCAATCGTCCAACGCGATGAACATGGCGGTGAAGTAACCGTTGTAACGATTGGAGATGAGGATTCAGAAAAACAGTTACGAACAGCTTTAGCCATGGGCGCTGACAAGGCCGTTTTAATTAATACGGAATTTGACTTAGATGAGGGTGATCAATATACAACGGAAAAGATTTTAGAAGCATATTTTTCCGATAAAGATCCAGATCTTATTTTAGCTGGTAACGTTGCGATCGATGAAGCGAGCGGACAAGTCGGCCCACGTTTAGCAACTCAATTAGATATCCCTTATGTAACAACAATCGTCGATCTAGAAATTGATGGAGATACTGTTTCCATTGACAAAGACGTTGAAGGTGATGTTGAAAAAATTGAAACATCTTTACCACTCCTTGTCACTTGTCAACAAGGACTCAATGAACCACGTTATCCTTCTTTACCAGGAATTATGCAAGCTCGACAAAAGCCGTTAGAAGAATTAGAACTTGACGATTTAGACTTAGATGAAGATGATGTCGCACCAAAAACTGAAACGATCGAAGTATATTTACCACCAGAAAAAGAAGCTGGTAGAGTTCTGGAAGGCGAAATTGAAGATCAAGTGAAAGAACTTGTCTCATTATTAAAAGATGAAGCAAAAGTATTGTAATACGGGACCTGAGAAAGGAGTTTTCAACAGTGAGCGATAAACTATTAGTCATAGGCGAAGTAAAAGATGGGGAATTACGAAATGTCACATTTGAAGCGATTGCAGCGGCTAAATTAATCGATGAAGCGAGTGAAGTTGTCGGAGTTTTATGTGGTGCAAATTCATTAGACACCTTAGCCGAACAAATGATTCATTACGGTGCTGATCGAGTTGTGACTGTTACACATGAATTACTTGAATCATATACATCAGAAGGTTACGGACAAGCCTTAATGGCAGTTATTGACCAAGAATCACCTGATGGAATCGTTATGGGGCATACAGCGATTGGAAAAGATATCACTCCGAAAATTGCGAGTAAATTAGCTGTCGGTCTAATTTCTGATGCAACAGACATAACGAATGAAGCTGGGAATGTCGTTTTCACACGACCGATTTATTCCGGGAAAGCATTTGAGAAAAAAGTGATTACAGAAGGATTAACATTTGCGACGATTCGTCCAAACAATATCCGTATGTTAGAAAAAGACGAATCACGAACAGGTGAAGTTTCATCATTAGATGTTGATGTTAAAGATTTAAAGACTGTCATTAAAGAAGTCATTCGTAAAAAATCTGAAGGTGTCGACATGTCTGAAGCAAGTATTGTCATTGCAGGTGGCCGTGGGGTAAAAAGTGCGGAAGGTTTTGAGCCACTCTATGAATTAGCTGATGTTTTAGGTGGGGCTGTCGGTGCAACACGTGGCGCAGCTGATGCAGGATATTGCGATTACTCATTACAAATCGGTCAAACAGGCAAAGTCATTACACCTGATTTATACATTGCGGTTGGCATTTCAGGTGCCATTCAACATTTAGCTGGTATGTCTAACTCAAAAGTAATCGTTGCCATTAACCAAGATGCTGATGCGAACATTTTCAATATTGCTGATTATGGGATTGTTGGCGATTTATTTGAAGTTATCCCAAAACTTATTGAAGAACTTAAAAATGTTTAAGTTTTTATTGATTGAAAAACCTTAAACCTTTATCAATCATGCTGAATAAGCAAACTAGTAGCATGGACGAATGAACGGTGTTATAATTCAACACGAGGATAAATATGAAGGAGGCAATTTGAATGGCTATTGTAAATGCAACAGATCAGACGTTTGCAAATGAAACGAACGACGGTCTCGTACTCGTTGACTTCTGGGCACCATGGTGTGGCCCTTGTAAGATGATTGCTCCTGTATTAGAAGAATTAGATGCAGAAATGAGCGATAAAGTTAAAATTGTTAAATTAGATGTTGATGATAACCAAGAAACGGCAGGAAAATACGGTGTCATGAGTATTCCAACATTACTCCTATTTAAAGACGGCAATGTCGTTGATCAAGTCGTTGGTTTCCAACCAAAAGAAGCTCTTGCCGAATTAATTAACAAACATGCGTCATAAGTTTTTCAAATAAAATAAGTCATAATTTACTTAAAATCGTTGGAATGCACGTCGAATGACAAAATGTTTTCTTATTAAAAGAAACATCTGTCACTAAGTGTCTTTCCAACGATTTTCAACTGTTTAAATAATTTTTAACCGTTTAAAAGGATTGAATCAATCGATGAAAACGAACATAAACGAAAAAGTAGCTGTACTACCGACTAAACCCGGTTGTTATTTAATGAAAGATAGGCATGGGACAGTTATTTATGTCGGTAAATCAAAATCATTAAGAAATCGCGTACGTTCTTATTTTACGGGAGCACATGATCGTAAAACCCAGCGGCTCGTCCAGGAAATTACTGACTTTGAGTATATTGTAACAAGTAGTGAAATTGATGCACTTATTTTAGAAATGAACTTAATCAAAAAACATAATCCAAAATATAATGTTTTATTAAAAGATGATAAATCATATCCCTATTTAAAAATTACGGCTGAACGTCATCCCCGGTTATTAATTACTCGTCAAGTGAAAAAAGACCGTGGGAAATATTTTGGACCTTATCCAAACGTTCTCGCAGCAAGGGAAACTAAACGACTCCTTGACCGGATGTATCCATTAAGAAAATGTAACAACCCACCTGGTGAAGAATGTCTATATTATCATATGGGTCAGTGCATCGCCTGTGGCAAAGAACCGGCAGCAAAAGACGTATACGAAGAAATTATTAAAAATATTTCATCATTTTTACAAGGTGGTTATCAAGACGTTAAAAAAGGGCTTAAGCAAAAAATGTATGAAGCAAGTGAAAACTTGCAATTTGAACGGGCCCAAGAATTACGTGATCAAATCAATAGTATTGATATTATTATGGAACAGCAAAAAATGGTTCTGAGCGACCGGGATGATCGAGATATTTTTGGATTCAGTTATGATAAAGGCTGGATGTGTGTCCAAGTCTTTTTCATCCGTCAAGGAAAATTAATCGAACGTGATGTAGCTATTTTTCCATTTTTTGACGAAGTTTCTGAAGCATTTACGAGTTATATTGGACGCTTTTATTTACACCAAAACCATTTAAAACCAAAACATATTATGTTACCCGTCGGTTCAGAAACAGACATATTAGCTGAACTGCTTGAAACAAATGTCTATACACCGTATCGCGGACAAAAGAAAAAATTAGTTGAACTCGCGATGAATAATGCTAAAATAGCCCTTCAAGAAAAATTTGCCTTGATCGAACGTGATGAGGAACGGACAATTATTGCGGTTGAAACACTTGGGGAAATTTTAAATATTGCCACACCTCACCGAATCGAAGCCTTTGATAATTCAAATATTCAAGGAACAGATCCCGTCTCAGCAATGGTCGTCTTTATTGATGGGCGACCTGATAAAAATGAATATCGCAAATATAAAATACGTCATGTCAAAGGGCCTGACGATTACGAGATGATGCGGGAAGTGATCCGTAGACGATATGTCCGTGTATTAAAAGAAAACTTACCACTACCGGATTTAATTATCGTTGATGGGGGAAAAGGTCAAATCAATGCTGCAAGAGAAGTTTTAGAAGATGAACTAAACTTAGATATACCTTTATGTGGTCTTGTCAAGGATGAGCGTCATAAAACGAGCCATGTTCTTTATGGTGATCCACCTGAAATCGTCCCCTTTGATCGACGATCACAACCGTTTTATTTGATCCATCGTATTCAAGATGAGGTTCACCGATTTGCTATTTCCTTTCATCGACATATTCGTGGTAAAGGATTGTTTCAATCAGAACTCGACCAAATTCGAGGGGTTGGTGAAAAACGACGCAATTTATTGTTGCGCCATTTCCAATCGATTGAAAATATAAAAAATGCACCAGTTGATGAAATTACTCGACTCGGAATTCCGAAAAATGTCGCCCAAACGATTCATGATCATTTAAATGAAAATGAGCCATAAAAAAAGGTGTATGGGATACGAATGATCCCATACACCTTTTAAATGTTATCGATAAAATTAGTCAACAAAAACGACTTTAAATTGGACTTGGTGAATATTTTTATTTATTTTTTCCACACATTCAGCATTTGCTTGATGAATTATTTGAGTGGCTTCGGCTAAAAATCCAGCTTCTAAACGAAATTCTTGCGCAAGCGATGATTGTAATCTCCGGGCAACTGAATCCGCCATTAAGGAAAATGTTAAAGAGTTTCGCCTTTGTTTTAACAGTTCTAAATAGCCCCAACCAAGTCTTTCGAAAATGAAGTGGATATCATCTAATGAATTGAGCTCGAATGAACGGGCCAAATTTTTTCCCATATAATATAAAATTGTTTCTGATTCTTTGCCTAACAAGTTCGGTAAACTTATATAACGTAAAATATCGTAACCGACTGTTTGGGATTCAAGTTCAGTTAACGTTTTGATAGAAATTTTTTGTTCATTTTTTGCCATGACAAAGACATCCTTTCCCAGATTCCAACACCAAAGTAGATCAGCTACTTATCTTTTAATTATGTCGTTAATTATTTATTTGTGCAAGATAATTATGCTTTAAGCAGTAAAAATTTAAGTAAATGACCACTTTCAAAAGAAAATGTACCCTTTTCTTGACGGTTTTTGTTGTTAGACGTACAATAAAAGTGTTCTTAATTTGTTCACTTATTAACGATTGGTTATAAAGTTGTTTTTAGTGAGCAAAATTATAATGAATTAAAACTAAAAAGGAAATGACGAATAAGGGGGGTCAACAAATGGATGAACATCGCGAGTTTTATTACAAAAGATTACATTCTTTATTAGGTGTTATTCCCATAGGGCTATTTGTCGTACAGCATTTAATCGTTAACCATTTTGCTGTTTATGGCGAAGGAAGCTTTAATAAAGCAGCTAATTTTATGGCAAATTTACCATTTGTTATTGTCTTAGAAATTTTTGTTATATATTTACCGATCATATTTCACGCCGTCTTAGGTGTCTACATTGTTTTACAAGCGAAAAACAATGTCCAAAGATATGGTTATTTCCGTAACTGGATGTTTTTAATCCAACGAATTACAGGAATTATTACCTTAATCTTTATCGTTTGGCATGTTTGGGAAACACGTATCCAAGTCGCTTTAGGTCATGTAGAAGTAGAGTACAGCTTAATGGAAGGTATTTTATCACAACCATTTATGTTCTGGTTCTACCTAGTTGGTGTTGTATCGACAGTCTTTCATTTAGCGAATGGCCTGTGGGGTTTTGCGGTGAAGTGGGGGATTGCTCAATCACCACGCTCACAAGTTATCGTTACATATGCAACGGTCTTAGTGTTTCTCGTCTTTAGTTACATCGGTGTTAGAACGATTATTCAATTTGCTTATGGCGTTTAAATAAACAATGAGGAGTGAGGATTAGATTATGAGTAATCAAAGAATTGCTGTTGTTGGTGGGGGCCTAGCAGGGCTCATGGCAACGATTAAAGCAGCTGAGGCAGGTATTCCTGTCGATTTATTTTCAATCGTCCCTGTGAAACGATCTCACTCTGTATGTGCCCAAGGCGGTATAAATGGTGCGGTTAATACGAAAGGTGAGGGTGATTCACCTGACATTCACTTTGATGATACAGTCTATGGTGGCGACTTTTTAGCGAACCAACCACCTGTTAAAGCAATGACTGAAGCAGCACCAGGAATTATTTATATGTTAGATCGAATGGGTGTGATGTTTAACCGAACACCTGAAGGTTTGCTTGATTTCCGTCGTTTCGGTGGAACACAACATCATCGAACAGCTTTTGCTGGGGCAACTACAGGACAACAGTTATTATATGCTTTAGATGAACAAGTCCGTCGCTATGAAGCAGAAGGATTAGTGACGAAATATGAAAGTTGGGAATTTACAGGTGCGATCATTGATGAAGCGGGGATTGCTCGTGGAATTGTCGCCCAAGATATTCGCTCACATGAAGTGAAATCATTCCCGGCTGACGCAACGATTATGGCAACCGGTGGACCAGGTATTATTTTTGGAAAATCAACGAACTCGATGATTAATACAGGTTCAGCTGCCAGTGCTTTATACCAACAAGGTGTAAAATATGCAAATGGGGAATTTATCCAAATTCACCCTACAGCGATTCCGGGCGATGACAAATTACGTCTCATGAGTGAGTCTGCCCGTGGCGAAGGTGGCCGTGTTTGGACATATAAAGATGGGGAACCATGGTATTTCTTAGAAGAAAAATATCCGGCTTACGGAAACCTTGTCCCACGTGATATTGCCACACGTGAAATTTTTGATGTTTGTGTGAACCAAAAATTAGGTGTCAATGGCGAAAATATGGTTTATTTAGATCTATCCCATAAAGATCCCGAAGAATTAAATATTAAACTCGGTGGAATTTTAGATATTTATGAGAAATTCGTCGGGGAAGACCCACGAAAAGTTCCGATGAAAATTTTCCCAGCGGTCCATTACTCAATGGGTGGCTTATGGGTTGATTATGATCAAATGACAAATATCCCAGGTATTTTCGCTGCGGGTGAAGTCGATTATTCCCAGCATGGAGCGAACCGTTTAGGTGCTAACTCCTTATTGTCCGCTATTTATGGGGGAGATGTCGCCGGTAAAAGCTCAATCAATTACTTAGAAGGTCTCGATAAAAGCGCAGCAGACGTTTCATCACAAGTATTTGACCAATACGTTAAAAAAGAAGAAGAGTTCTTTGAAAAAATGATGAAGATGGATGGTGGCGAAAATGCATACCAACTTCACCAAGAGCTCGGTGAGTGGATGACAGACAACGTAACGGTCGTTCGTGAAAATGAACGCCTTTTAAAAACAGACGCAAAAATCGAAGAACTTCTCGAACGTTGGCATAACATTAGTATTACGGATACATCACGCTGGAGTAACCAAGCGGTCATGTTTACACGCCAATTAAAAAATATGTTACATCTCGCACGTGTCATTACAATTGGGGCTTACAACCGAAATGAAAGTCGTGGCGCCCATTACAAACCAGAATTCCCGGATCGTAATGATGACGAATGGTTAAAAACGACGATTGCAACATTTGATGAAGCGGATCAAAAGCCAGAGTTTAGCTATGAAGATGTTGATGTCTCATTGATTAAACCAAGAGCACGAGATTATACTAAAAAAAGCGAAGGGAGTAAGTAAAAATGGCTGACCAAAAAACTGTTCAATTTATCATTACACGTCAAGATAGTCCAGACGCTACTCCTTATGAAGAAACATTCAATGTTCCTTATCGCAGAAATATGAACGTTATTGCTGGATTAATGGAAATTCAAAAAAATCCGGTTAATGCAAACGGTGAAAAAGTAAGTCCTGTCCAATGGGATATGGCCTGTTTAGAAGAAGTTTGTGGTGCTTGTTCAATGGTCATCAATGGCACACCGCGTCAATCCTGCTCTGCCTTAGTCGATGAATTAGAACATCCCATTCGACTTGAGCCGATGGATACATTCCCAGTAATTCGTGACTTACTCGTTGATCGTGAACGTATGTTTGAAGACTTAAAACGAATAAAAGCATGGATTCCAATTGATGGAACACATGATTTAGGACCTGGACCACGCATGGCGGAAAAAAATCGTCAATGGGCTTATGAACTATCAAAATGTATGACATGTGGTGTCTGTTTAGAAGCATGTCCAAACGTTAATGATAAATCAAACTTTATGGGTCCTGCCCTGTTATCATTACCCCGCCTTTACAATGCTCATCCGACAGGGGAAATGAATAAGAGTGAACGACTCCATGCACTTATGGAAGACGGTGGAATTACTGGTTGCGGAAACTCACAAAACTGTGTTCAAGTTTGTCCAAAAGGTATTCCATTAACAACTTCAATCGCTGCCATGAACCGCGCAACAACGGTTCAATCGTTCAAAGATTTCTTTGGTAGTGACCAAGCGAACTAAATCATAGATGACTAGATATGAAAAACCCCTTACACGTTAAGGGGTTTTTCTGTACGTAATCATTGAAAGTGGGGGATTACTAGACAATGAAGAACATAACATATATAGAAGATTTTGCCAAATGGCGCAATGAATTTATGTTTTATATTCCGATCCATGTAAGATTTTCTGAAACAGATATGTTCGGTCATGTGAACAATACTTCTGCTTTTATTTATTTTGAACAAGCACGGATTGAATTTTTCAAAGATCGTGGATTATTTACAAATTTTAATGATCCAGAAATTAATGGTGTACCTGTTGTTGCTGATTTACAATGTGATTTTCACAAACAAATGTACTTTGATGAAAAAATAAAACTATATGTCAAAGCAAATAGTATTGGCAAAACGTCTTTAGACCTTCATTATTTGGCGACGAATGAGAACGATGACGTTTGCTTAACGGGCAGAGGGCGCATCGTTTATATGAATCGTCATACAGGAAAACCAAAACCATTAACGAGTGACATTAAACAAAAATTAATGAATTAGGTGAATAATTTTATGACGACAGAAAAGCAATTATTGCGGGGACCTTTTCGAGCGGATCAAGTGGGTAGTTTATTACGACCAGAAAAAATTAAACAAGCACGTGCTGATTATAGTAAAGGGAAAATTACGAAAGATGACCTTCGCAAAATTGAAAATGAAGCGATTAAAACAATCGTAGAAAAACAGAAAGCAATCGGTTTGACAGCTGTAACCGATGGTGAATTTAGAAGAGAATATTGGCATTTGGATTTTATCCAATCATTAAGCGGCATTAAAGTATATGAAGAAGAAACACCGGGATTTTTTCAAGGCCAAATGGCAAAGTTAAAAAAATATGTCGTTAATGATGGATTGCACTTTCCGCAAGACCATCCATTTTTAGAAGATTATAAGTTCCTTCATTCAATGGCTGGTGATGATCATGTTGCTAAAATTACGATTCCAGGACCGAATATGATATTTCATTCAGGTGTCATTGCTAATGAGTTTTATTTAAATGATCCGATTTATGATTCACTTGATGCTGTAGGCGATGCTATAGCAAACGTATATCAAGACGCGATTCAAGCATTTTATGATGCAGGTTGTCGTTATTTACAATTAGATGATACGAGCTGGGGCGCACTTTTTAGTGATGAACACCGAAAAAATATCGAGAAGCACGGCTTTGCTGGCGCAGAAATTGTAAAACGATTTGCTGATATTACGATTCAATCATTAAAAAATAAACCAGAAGATATGACCGTGACGATTCATATTTGTCGGGGAAATTTTAAATCTTCCTGGCTTTATGAAGGTGACTATGAACCGATTGCAAAAGATTTATTTGAACGAGTAAATGTTGATGGTTTCTTTTTAGAATTTGATTCTGATCGTGCAGGAAGTTTTGAACCATTACGTTTTATAAAGAATCAAAAAGTTGTTTTAGGTTTAGTGACGACAAAAACAGCACCATTGGAAGATCCAACAATCATCAAACAGCGAATTAAAGAAGCAAGCAAATATGTCGATATCGATCAATTATGTCTAAGTCCTCAATGTGGTTTTGCTTCAACTGAAGAAGGAAATTTAATGACAGAGGAAGACCAGTGGGCGAAGCTTAAATTAGTCGTTAATACCGCAAATGATGTTTGGTCATAAAAATTATAAAAATCTACGCTTAAAATCATAAATTACCCCTGATGTTAATGTCTGAAATTAACATGAGGGGTATTTTTATGCCAGAAATAAACTGAAAATCAATTATTGAAAAAACGTTTTCGATATTGTAAAGGTGTCATTCCTTTTGCTCGTTTAAACCGTTGAATAAAATGACTTTGATTAACAAATCCATATGTTTGATAGATTTCTGTCATCGGTTTTGCAGTCGTTATAAGCTCGTAAGCGATTTCATTAATACGACAATTAACAATATATTCGGAAACGGTTTGTTCCATATATTGTTTAAAAAGATTTGTGACATGTGTTGTCGATAGATTGACTTGGTCCGCTAACCATTGTACCGATAATGCTGGATCTGTTAAATGATCTCCAATCAGTTGTAAAATTGTTTCCACATGTTCGTTACTTTCAGTGAGTAAATGGCTACCGATTATCTTTTGGGTGATATTTTCAATAAACTCTGGTATGTAAAGCAAATACTCGGAAATATTTTGTAAAGAATCAATCGTTGCCACGGCATGGAAAACATGTGATAACACCTTTGGTTGGAGTTGCTCTTTATGAACTTGTTTTTTCATAAGGTCGGTTACTAAACTTGTAAAAAAGATACGCGCAATAAATACTTGTTCAAATTCATCAAGTTCTAGTAACTCAAAACAAAATTGTGTTAAGTGTTGTTCACATTTTTGATAATTTTTCCTCAACATATCTTTAAATATTTTGCGTTCATAAGTCATTATTAAATTTTTAATGTTTGCTAGGAGGATCGTTTCAAGATGTACTGTTGCGATCACATCACCAATATGCCGATTATCCATACATTCACGTCTTTCATTGTTAATTACTAGAGAGAAATTACGTGTTAGTTAAAATTTTCTACTATTAATAGTATATGTATGGAAATTTAAATTATGACTAAATACTCAAAAAAATTAAATTTTACTAATATAGTAATGGAAATATCCCCCGATCATTGACGGGCTTACTTATTTACCACAATTATCCTCTTGCCACCTCTATAAATCATTTATTTTAATCAACTACTAATTCATACATCTATTTTTTGCTTCATACGAGATTTATAGAAAATTAAAGTTCAACATTTTGCCACAAAAATGTTTTAAATCGAAAGTTTTTTGTTCTATTTATAAATATTGAAAAAACCATCTTCCCTAAACTAAGTATCAGAGCATATGAATCAAAATATTAGGGAGGAGGAAGTATATGAAAAGAGCAAAAGGGATTTCAATTATAGCTATCGTACTATTGATCTCTCAATTATTTACGAGTACCTTAGGACTTTTAGTTGCTGCACAGCAAGACCAGACGACCCAAGTTGATCCAGCTAAAATCTTTGTAGAAGGTAGCGTAAACGATGAAAATTCTATTACATGGTCTATTGTCGTTAATGACGAGCGATCAGAAATGGCAGAAGCAACTACAGCAATTACTTTCGATGATGGTCAGACACATAGAACTATTACAGACCTCGATGAAGTCAATATTGAAAAAAATACTCAAGGGTATCAATTATCAACTCCAGCAGGCAAAGAATCCCACACAATTACGTTAACAACAGATATAACAAATGATGAACAAACAAATTTTCAATTAAGTGCAGAAACAATTTCTGAAGGTGAAGTTTTCAAAGCAGAAGAAATAATTGAAATACCAAACAAAGCTGATGAAACTGAACAAGAAGCGAATACTGAAGAAGACGAAAAAGATGAAGAAACTGGTGAAGAAGTAACTGAAGAAGAAGAGTCAGGTGATGAAGCGAACCAAACCGAGCAAGGTGATTCGGAAGAGACGGGTAATGGTGAAGAGCAAACAATGGAAGAAGAAATCGGAACTAAATCTCAATCAGTATTCTCTAAAACAGCTAATCCATTTGCAATTCCAGGAGTTATGAGTGGTGATGAATGGCCGGAACCAGGTTCATTGAATTTAGAGAAAGAAGCAACCGCAACAGATAACTTTGCTGAGTGGGAAGTTGAGCTAAATGTTGAAGGGAAAAATTTAAAGACGAGCTCTGATATTGTCCTCGTTTTTGACCGCTCAAACAGTATGTATGGTAGTCGCGCAACGAAAGCAAAAGCTGCGGCAAAAGAATTTGTTAACAACTTGCTTGTTGATGAACATTCAACT
>DATGTA010000011.1:0-3371 GCA_035302085.1 Bacillota bacterium | reverse complement strand
TTGCAAAAGTAGTGAGGAGGAAGTTTTTTGGTACAATCAGAAAATCTTTTATCACTCCCCCTTGAAGAAGTCATTGGGGATCGATTTGGTAGATATAGTAAGTATATTATTCAAGAAAGAGCGCTTCCTGATGTACGTGATGGACTAAAACCGGTGCAAAGACGTATTTTATATGCAATGAATGAAGACGGTAATACGTTTGATAAAAACTTTCGTAAAGCGGCCCGAACGGTTGGTACGGTTATAGGAAACTACCATCCACATGGCGATACGTCTGTATACGATGCAATGGTTCGTTTAAGTCAAGATTGGAAGATGCGTCATGTACTCATTGAAATGCATGGAAACAATGGAAGTATTGATGGGGACCCTGCAGCAGCGATGCGGTATACGGAAACTAAATTAGCGAAAATATCGTCAGAATTACTGCGTGATATTGAAAAAAATACCGTTGATTTTGTCCCGAATTTTGATGATACAAATGAAGAACCGATCGTTTTCCCGGCGAAATTTCCAAACTTATTAGTTAATGGCTCGACTGGAATATCGGCAGGTTATGCGACAGATATTCCCCCACACAATTTACAAGAAGTTATCGATGCAGTTATTAAAAAAATTGATAAACCATCAGCAACAGTTGCTGAATTAATGGAAATAATAAAAGGACCTGATTTCCCAACAGGTGGGATTGTGCAAGGGACAGATGGTATTAAAAAAGCTTACAAAACAGGCCGCGGCCGTATGATTATCCGAGGTCGAGTAACGATTGAAAAGATGCGAGGTAATCGCGAGAAAATTGTCATTGATGAAATACCTTATGATATAAACAAAGCAAATTTAGTTCGTAAAATTGATGAGCTTGCGTTTGATCGCAAAGTAGAAGGAATCGCAGAAGTCCGTGATGAAACCGATCGAACCGGTTTACGCATCGTCATTGAACTTCGAAAAGACGCCCATAGTGAAGGGGTATTGAACTATTTATATAAACATACTGATCTGCAAGTGTCTTACAACTTTAATATGGTTGCTATACAGGACAAAACACCGAAATTATTATCCCTCCCAGAAATGTTAGATGCATACATTGATCATCAAAAAGAAGTTGTCACTCGACAAACGACGTATGATTTAACGAAAGCAAAAGAGCGTGCACATATTGTTGAGGGACTTATTAAAGCGATCAGTATTTTAGATGAACTTATTCAAACGATTCGAGCATCAAAAAACAAACAAGATGCTAAACAGCAAATTATGAAACAGTTTCAATTTACGGAACAACAAGCGGAGGCGATTGTTACGTTACAACTTTATCGCTTAACGAATACAGATGTAACAGCCTTAGAAAAAGAAGCAACTGAACTTAATCAAACAATTAAAAAATTAGAAGCCGTACTCGCAAGTGAAAAGAAACTGTTACAAACGATAAAACAAGATTTACGACGCGTTAAAAAAACGTATCACTCAAAACGATTAACATCCATTGAAGAAGAAATTGAAACGATAGAAGTTGACATTGAAGCAATGGTTGCAAGTGAAAATGTTCTTGTGTCAGTGACAAAGGACGGCTATATTAAACGGACGAGCTTACGATCTTATACCGCATCAAATGGTGAAGACTTTCCGATTAAAGATGACGATTACATCGTTCGCTTATTAGAAATTAATACGACAGATAATATTCTTTTATTTACTAATAAAGGAAGATACGTATCAATACCCGTTCATGAATTACCTGATATTCGCTGGAAAGATGTCGGTCAACATTTGTCACACTTAACAGCGGTTAAAAATGATGAATTAATCATCGCTTGTATCCCGATTCAACAACTATTACCTAATCATTATCTCGTGTTCTTTACGAAAAACGGGATCGTGAAACGCAGTGAATTAAGTTTGTATAATGCGAAACGATTTTCTCGGCCTTTGATCGCCCTTAATTTAAGAGAAGATGATGAGTTGTTAAATGTTGAGCTAACGACAGGCGAGGAGCATATATTCGTCGTCACAAATACGGGTTATGGTTTATTGTATGAAGAAAATGACGTTAATCCAGTCGGTCAACGAGCAACAGGGGTCATTTCTATTCAATTAAAAGAAGATGAGCATGTTGTGAATGGGTTTACCGTTCTACCTGATCATAATGAATCGCTCGTCTTTATTACACAACGTGGGGCTTGTAAGCGAATGAGCTTAACGAGTGTCGAGTTATCAAAACGTGCTTACCGCGGACAGTTGATGCTCAGAGAACTTAAAGGTAAGCCACACCGAATCGTTGGCAGTTATGTGACAGATGAAGATGACACGCTCGTTTTACGAACAACTAAAGATTATGTTGAGAAAATTTCACCATTTAACTTACCAATAAGTGATCGTCTAAGCAATGGGTCATTTATCATTGATGAGGATGAACATGGTAACGTTCAAACGACATGGCGTTTAGTTCCCTATGAACGACCTTTTGCTGAAGATGATTAAAGATAACGATCTAGGGTACTTTACAAACTTATTTGTAAGGTATCCTAGCTAAAGATCTGATTTAAACTTTATCGTTAATATTTTTTATGATAAAGTAGAAATGGCTTCATTAAGGAATCACAGGAAGGGTGATTACCTCGAATTTACGTGAAAAAATCATTCAAAGCGCTATTTTATTGTTTGAAAAGCATGGATATCATGGGGTAAGTGTAAACGAGATTATCAAACATGCTCAAACATCTAAAGGCGGATTTTATCATCATTTCTCATCAAAAGATGAATTGCTTTATGTGATGCACGATATGTTTATTTCATATGTTTTAGAGAAATCATCGGCAGTGATCCAAACATTTGCATCACCGACTGAAAAACTTATAGCTGTTCTATCAGAGTTTATAAAAGTATTTGATCTTTATAAACCACATATAACCGTTTTTTACCAAGAAAGCATTTATTTAACAGCCGACTATGAACATCAAATTGAACAAAAACGAAAAAAATTCAAGCAAATGATTGCTCATATCATTGAAGATGGCATTAAACAGCGTGAATTTCGTTCGTCACTTGACATACATTTGACAACGATGGCCATTTTAGGGATTGTTAATTGGACCTATCGTTGGTATGATCCAAATGGTGAAAAATCAATTGAAGAAATTAGCGAAATATATATTGATTTTATTTTACATGCTGTTGCGTCTGAAAATGTACAATTACATGATTTTGCTAAATCTATAACAAATATGCCAAACGATCAGACCAACTAGTCGGTCTTAAGAAGGGAAGGAATTTGATGAATTTTGAATTAACGAATGAGCAAAAAATGACCCAAGAGATGGTACGTGACTTTGCCGAGACAGTCATTAAACCGCGGGCAATCGAAATTGATAAAACGG
>DATGTA010000010.1:0-2463 GCA_035302085.1 Bacillota bacterium | reverse complement strand
GGAGTTCTGCTGAAGCGAGCACACTTCATGTTGATCCGAGCATGAAGTCTGCCGAAACGAGCACATCTCAAGTTGTTCCGAGCATAAACACGTTTTATTCACAAGTAAATCAATTTATTTCCAATTCATGTGTCGTTTGTAAATCGTGAAAGGGGATGATTATTTTGTCTCGACGAAAAAAACATTTATTTAAAAAAATTATTTCGAGGATCATTACGATAGTTGCGTTAACTGTTTTTGTCTACGCAGGATATGGATTATTTGATATTGTTATGGACTATTATAAAAACCGGAAAACACTTAATGATTTACAAGTAACGTTTTATGATTCAGCTAATGCTGAAGATAATAATTTATCTGATCAAGAAAATTTAATTGGAGTTTCTAATAATGACGATGATTCAGACACTTATAAAGAGTATGTTGATGATACTCAAACTACACCTACTATACAACCAAAGTTCGATGATCTATTAAAACAAAACGAAGATGTTGTTGGGTGGATTACGGTTGATGGGACGCAAATTGATTATCCGATATTACAGGCGGAAGATAATGTAAAATACTTAAATCGAAATTTTTATCATGAAGAGTCTCGTGCGGGAAGTATTTTTTTAGATTATCGTAATGATATTCAATTAGACGATGAGCGTAATATTGTTGTTTATGGGCATCGGATGAAAGATGGATCGATGTTTCAGCACATAACGAAGTTTCTTGATGAAGATTTTTTTAAGGAACATCGAACGATTGAATTTGATACGTTATATGAACATTATGAAGCGGAAATATTTGCTGTTTATAACACGCTAACGACATTTGATTACATCCAAACGTATTTTGAAGATGATCATGATTATGAAAATTTGCTAACGGAAATTAAAGACTACTCTAAATTTGATGCAGGTGTTGAGGTCACAGCTGATGATAAAATAATTACTTTATCGACGTGTGATTATGTATTGGATCAAGACGAAGGACGACTCGTATTACATGCGAAGTTAATCGAAAAATAAAACCAAGCGACTGACTGTTTGCAGCAATCGCTTGGATGTTTTTTATTGAGTGATTATTTATCTCATTCATGGGAAGAGTCTTAAAGCCTTAAAATAGTTTATAATGTCATGTGTGATGGTTTTTGTTACAATTAATGTAAACTTCCCAGAAAAGTTCATAATTCTGTATAAATGGCTTTACAATATTTTTATCTGTTTCTGATCATGGCTTATCGAAAATTCCTTCCCCTACACTTTAAGAATAAAAGTCTTATTGTGTTACTTTTGTATTCCAAACAATGGGGGCTTCGAAAACAGTAAATCCTTCGACATTTTTAGTTGATGCAACAAGGCTCTTATAGTGTCCGAGCACAGTTGATGGTAAATGTTCATACATAAATTGTTGCAATTCTTCCCATTTTTCTTTTGCTTCATCTGAAGACTCCGCTAAACGTATATCTGATAATAATTCCGTTGCTTGTGGATGTTCAAATCCTGCCCAATCTGGCGTAACAGCTAAAATTTGTGGTGGTGTTAATTGATAACCTGTGCTGGCGACAAATAGATCCCAATTGTTAGGGTCCTCTTTTCGGTCCATAAATGTTGGAAAATCATAAACTTCAACATCAACGTTCATATCCATTTGTCGTAATTGCTCTTGGATGACGAGAGTTGCGTTATACATTTCGCCATAATCTTTTGTCGTTAACAGTGTGACTTCTTCGCCATTATAACCTGCATCATCTAATAGCTGTTTTGCTTTTTCAATATCATTTGCTTGATAAATTTCAGATCCAGCATCTGTCTGCCACTGTTCTTGGCTAGGATTCATATATCCCGGATCTAATGAATATAAATTTTCATGGACAAAACTGGCCACTAAAATAGCTTCCATGTCTAATCCAGTTGTGATCGCTTCTCTTATGTCTTCATTGGCTAAAATTCCTTCATTCGTATTGTAAAAAGCGGTTAATGCACCACCATCATAGGCATAAAACTCAATATTCTCGTCATCATTAATTTGCTCGTAATTTTCTAAAGGTATACTATCAGCGACATCATACTGGCCGGCTTGCAAACCAGAGATTCTTGTGGCATGATCTGTGACAAAATGATAGTAGACATTGTCAACGAGCGCTTCCTTTTTACCGGCAAGTCCACTCGGCTCTTCTTCAACAGGTTGGTAATTTTCATAATTGACAAGATGAATGTATTGGTCTTGTTTCCATTCTTCTAATTGGTATGGTCCTGTACCGATATACTCTTGCACACCTTCAGCTTCAGCTTCTTCAATGACTTCTACGGGCATAATAGCAGGAAATTGGGCTTTTGTTGCCATAATAATTAAAACATCTGATGTTGCTTCATCTAATGTTAACAAGACCGTATAATCGTCTTCTGCTTCAAAATTTGCATTTTTCAACAATGACTTGGCGCGTGAGGACGTTTCAAGCCAACGGTTCATTGA
>DATGTA010000009.1:0-3220 GCA_035302085.1 Bacillota bacterium | reverse complement strand
ATAACTTATTTAACTACTCTAGCAATCGATTAATAATGGGCTGTGCAATAATTTCCCCAGCCGTTAGGGGAGCTGTTTTTCCCGGAAGTCCAAGTGCATGAATAGCTTGAACACCTTTGGCTTTTGCCGCTGTAAAATCTGTCCCCCCTGGCGCAGATGCTATATCAATGAGAAGTGTTGCTTGATGCATATAATCCAGTACATCAGCTGTAAAAATTAAATGAGGTACAGTATTTATACAAATGTCAATTTTTGGTAAAGCATCGTTCAGCTGCTCAAATGAAATAGGTGTAAAGTTACGAATTTTCGCTGTGGCCATGTCTGTTTGTCGACGAGCGGCAATATGAACATGAGCTCCAACTGCTTGGAATAATTGGGCAATTGCTTGAGCGACTTTGCCAAAACCAGTAATTAAAATATGAGACTCATGAATCGTTTTGATCGTATGTTGCATGGCGAGTTGTAAAGTTGCTTCAGCTGTTGGTTTTGCATTTAAAATGGCAACAGAATCGATTTCGTACAGAACGATGATTTCTCGTTTAAGTTTTTTACATAATTGTCGTAAATGATTATTAGCTGTTCCAGAAAATATCTTACATGTTGCTGGTGTTTGCATCAACAGTTCTTTTGTTAATGTTATGTTGCCCGGTGGAAAATATTGATGAACTGAAAATGATTCATCCATTCCATGAACAGGTAAAGTAATTGCATCCAACGAATGAAACGGTACATTGTCAAGCGAACACTTTTCAATCGAAGCGTGTGAAAATGAAGTATCGGTAAAACCAACAACGAAAAGTTGTGCACGATTATGTGCTAATCTTTCAATCATATGTACATAGCGTTGATCACCGCCAATAATAGCTATTTGTTTATGGTGTAACATCAGAAACCCCCTTCCTAAACATTTTCATATTTTGATAGATAGCTTTTTAATACACTTATTATCCCATGTTTTCAGATTTTGTAAACGTCGTCATATTTGTTAGATTGAGCCTAGTGTTTGGGCAATTTATTTCAATTTCTATAAAAAAACGTTATTGTGAAGTGTTCTATTTTATGAAACATTATACGAAATTTTTTTGCTTTATATGAGTTTGTTCTATAAATCTGAAAACACTTTTAATGAGATTATATGAAAACTCCCTTAGTCAACGTCAGGGTAGACCGACACAGACAAAGGGAGTATGTTTAGCCAAAATAGGAAATTATTTCATGTTGAGCACATTTCTTTAATCATAACAAAATATTACGTGCTAGCATTGTCAGACTAGATATATATAATTTAAACGACTATGATTTCCATATGTTTAGAGATTAAATTTTCGGTTTTTAACAAATTCACGCATATGCTCACGACGGTGATTTTTCAAAAACTCAGCCATTGTTTTCGTCCAGTTTGTTGTTTTTTTGTTGGCGGATCGTTCCTGATAATAGGTCGCCATTGTTTCATCATAAGTATCTAAAATGTGGTCATATTTATTTTCATCATAATTATTTTCGTGGAGAATAGCTTCAACAGGTAATCGTGGCTTAACTTCTTGTTGCTCAGCTGGCACACCGACAGTCATTCCAAACAATGGGAATACATGATCGGGTAAGTCAACAAGTTCACTTATTTTATCCGGATTATTGCGAACTCCACCGATATAACAAATGCCATAACCACGTGATTCAGCAGCGATGACAAAGTTTTGCGCAAAAAGTGCGGTATCAACGGTTGTAACAATAAAGTTTTCTAAATTATGTTCTTTAAGTGTTACACCATGTTTCAAACAAGCATGTTCTAAACGTTTAAAATCCGCACAAAATAGCAAGACGACAGGAGCGGAAGTAATTTGTTGTTTGTTGCTCGCAAAGGTTGTTAATTTTTCTATTTTTTCTGGCTCATTGATGTGAACGATCGAGTATGCTTGAGCAAAATTTGAACTTGCCGCATGTTGTGCCGCATGAATCATGTCTCTTAGTTCAGTATCTGGTATAGGTGTAGATTTATATTGACGGATTGATGTATGGTGTTTTAATAATTGTAGGACGTCATTTTCCATATCGTTTCCTCCTCAAAGCTAGCATGTTTGTTACACCATCATATGTTATTTTAAAGGATGGAGTCTACTGAATTGATTTAACAGGAAAATCAAGACGATCATATGATAAAGATTAATTAAATTGTTTGGCAATCAGGCGATAAGATTCTCTGACAGCTTGTTTATCATGAGCGATGGTAATAATCATCAACTCATCGGCTTGGTATGTTTGTTGGATCGCTTCTAGTTTTTCCTTCACTGTTTCAGGACTTCCGATAATCATCGTCTCCTTTTGTTGTTTAATTGCTTGTAAGTCATCATCTGAATATTGATAAGCTTTAGCGGCGCTAATTGTCGGGATATATTTTTTCTTTACTTGTAAGTTTTGTAAAATTGACCATAAAAAGTAACTCATAGCAAGTTCTTCAGCTCTCTCATCTGTTGGGGCACAAATCGCATGGACAGCGACGATGACGTAAGGGTCCTTGTTACCTTGATATTGTTTACGATATGTATTCACAATATGTGGGCCGTTATTATCACTCATAAAATGACCAAATGCATAACTCATGCCACGTTCAGCAGCGAGAAGGGCACTTTTTTCACTCGTTCCTAACATCCAAACGTTCGGTGAAGAAGCGGGGACAGGTGTTGGCTCAATGTTTGCAAAAAGATGGTTTTCTGGAAAAGAACCTTGGAAAAAATTTAATAATTCATCGAGTAATTCAGGGTATTTTTTAACTTGTTGTAAGTAGTTATCTGAGAGTGCCATTGATACTTCAGCTGAACCACCGGGGGCTCGGCCGATACCTAAGTCAATTCGACCGGGAAATAATGTTGCTAATAAATTATATGTTTCTGCGACACGAAATGGCTTATAATAAGGTAATAAAACAGCACCTGCGCCAATGTTAATATGATTGGTCTTTGCACCAATGACTCCGAGCATGACATCAGGGTTAGGGCAGGCGAGTCCAAAAAGGTCATGATGTTCGGCTATCCAATAGCGTTCATAGCCGAGCGATTCACCTAATTTCGCTAAAGCAACTGAATCATTGAGAGCATCTTTTGGGGATTGGCCATAAGCAATAGGCGATTGATCTAAAATACTTAACTTCATAATTACTTCCCTCCGTTCATTGTTGATATATATTTTACCAAAACGAGTTTTAAAAACTATTCTGAGCCCGTTG
>DATGTA010000008.1:0-4768 GCA_035302085.1 Bacillota bacterium | reverse complement strand
ATAAAAAAGTTAGATTACTAAGTCTAACTTATCCTGTTTCATTTATCTATATATTTGTGAAATTTATAATCTACTTTGAATATATGTGTTCAACGTGTAAAGGTTGATTATATATCATTTTCTAAATATAACTCTAGATATCAGAATTTTCCTTTATTGATGGGGCTTTCAATACTCCCTTCGTTTGCGATTTTGCGAATGATGGTAACGATGGGGCGTTCAATGTTCCCCTCATTTGTTATTTTGTGAATAACGGTAACGATGGATCGTTCATTGTTCCCCTCATTTGCGATTTTGTGAATAACGGTAACGATGGAGCGTTCAATGTTCCCCTCATTTGTTATTTTGTGACTGACGGTAACAATGAATCGTTCAATACTCCCTTCATTTGCGATTTTGCGAATGATGGTAACGATGGAGCGTTCAATGCACCCTTCGTTTATGATTTTGCGAATGACGGTAACGAATCGGGCTTATTCGAGACAGGTTTTGTTCATTTTTCGAAAAGCGGTAACGAATCTCATGTTTCAAAAAAAGAAACTAGGGGGAGCTATCATAAAGGTCGTTAATGTTATGTGAAGCAACAGCGATGAAAGCCTTGCTGGCGAAGATGTAAGCAAATGACAACTTAAAGTTATGCACAAAGCTCAAGGACAAATTTAATTTCTAGGTTTTCCTAAGTGCTATCTAAACAACCTTCAATTTATGGTTGACATTTTTATAATAAAAAATGAAAATAAATAATATAAGAGCACAAATATTTAAAGGAGCCACTTCATAGTGATCAGACGATTGTTGCGTACAATAAAGAACAGCCGGCGAACACAAATCGTTTTAGCCTTGCTACTTGTTTTCATTTTCTTTCAAGCATATCATATGTATCGTTCATATAATGACCAACAGACGGTGAAGCAAGATACCCTTCAATACTTACAAGAAGAAAGAGCTTATAATATTGAAAAAGATATTGCTGAAATTAAAGTTTACTTAGCGAGTATGAAAGAAAAAACGTATATGTCAGCAGTTGTTTTTTCCGATGAACATGATGTCATTTACTTTTACGCCTATGCACCTGAATCAAACAAAATTAAACAAGTCGATATTGACTATATTGGTGAAGCTCGTGAAAAATCAATTTTTAAGCATGAAGAAAATGAATAATTTAAACGAAAGGGTGTTGATTAGTGGAGTTTTTACAAGAAAAGACTGCCATAATTACAGGAGCAAGTAGTGGGATTGGTCAAGCAATTGCAGAAAAATTAGCTGAAAAAGATGCGTATGTTGTTTTGCTAGCACGTCGGGAAAAGAAATTGGCAGAGATTGTGACATCAATTAATGAAAATGCCGGTAAAACACGTGCATTAGCCATTAGAGCTGATGTGACAAATGTTACAGAAATGGAACGAGCCTTTCAACAAGCGATGGATCAATTTGGTGCGGTTGATTTTCTCGTGAATAATGCAGGTATTGCGGCAAATTCATCGTTCATTGATGGTGAAGTTACTGAGTGGGGGAATATGATCGATGTTAATGTGAAAGGTGTTTTACATGGCATTCATACCGTTTTACCACATATGTTAGATCGTTCATCGGGCCATATTATAAATGTTGCATCTGTTTCCGGGTTCGAAGTGACGAAGCGAAGTGGCGTATATAGTGCGACAAAATTTGCTGTCAGAGCATTATCGATGGGATTAGAAAAAGAACTCGCAAGAACAGGTGTAAGGGTAACAAATATTTCCCCTGGAATGGTTGATACGGATCTATCAAGTCGAGCAAATGTTGACCGGAAAATTTTGCAACCTGAAGATATTGCAGAAGCGGTTATTTATGCTGTGAAGCAACCAGATTATGTAAATGTTAATGAAATTACAGTTCGTCCTGTGTAATATGTTAAATATTTTTGGAATCGATTAAAAAAGCTAGAAGAAAATGAAAACAACATGTAAAATATAAGGTGAACGACTGGGGAGAAAGAGTGGTGTAATTTTTATGTCAATTCAGTTAATCATTTTTCTATCTGTTCTATTCATTGTTACAGTAGCATTAACGGTTTATGCTTTTATGCAACAAGAGAAGCAAATTAAAGAATATGAAGAACAAGGCGATACAGTAGCTGATGAGCTTGAACGATCATTGGAATACGAAAAGAAATCGATTGGGTATCATATGCCTGTCCAAGTTGTATTTTATTTAGTGTCATTAGTATTAATTATGGTTGGCACAGTCGTCTTTATTTATTTTTTAAATAATTAATCTGTTTTAATGAAACAATTGTCTGTGCATGTTGCTTTAAAAAGGTGATTGCGTGCTTGGGCAACTTTTGTATAAACTAAATCACCAAGGCGTAACCATTTTAAAACGGTTAGAATCGGTAAAAATATCCAAAATAGAGGGAGCTTATTAGTAATCGCAATAATAGCATTAAAACCTGTATAACATTTGTTGTTTGTATAAACATGTATTTCAGCTTCCATTGTTTGTGGATAATGATCTAATGACCGAAATGATATGAGGTGGATTTGTTTAGCAAAATCGACTTTTCGTATAAATGTAGCAAATCGTTGGCAAATTTGACAATGACCATCATAATAAATGTTCATCAAGGCTCACCACTTTCGTTTGTCTTAAAGTCATTGTAACATAGATGAACGAATGACTTTAACAAATACTTGTTTAAATTTAAGGAGCTGTATATTTGTGAAAGCTTTTGTCCATCAAGCGGGGAAACTTCAGTTATCTCATATAACAGAACCACCCCTTAATGACGATGAAGTTGTCGTCAGTTTGAAAGTTTCTGGTTTAAATCGGCGAGATTTATATATATCTGATCGGCGAGGTCATCAAAAAGAATCACTTGTTTTAGGATCTGATGGTGCTGGAATAGTTACCGCTGTCGGTGATCAAGTGACTAATATTTCAATGGGTGATGAGGTTATTATTAATCCTGCTTTAAGATGGTATACAAAAAGTGCTGCACCACCGAAAGATTTTGAAATATTAGGATTGCCTGATCATGGGACCTTTGCCGAAAAAATTGTGATCAATGCTGCGCAACTAGAAAAAAAGCCAGAACATTTGTCATGGGATGAAGCAGGCGTTTTAGGATTATCTGGTTTAACAGGTTATCGAGCAATGTTCACAAGGGGTCAATTACAAAAAGGTGAGACTGTATTTATCCCTGGCGCTAGTAGTGGTGTCGCAACGTTTTTAATTATGTTTGCGAAAAAAGTCGGTGCACGAGTGATCGTCACTTCAAGAAGTGAAACAAAACGCCAGCAGGCTTTAGAGCTTGGGGCTGATGTTGCGATCGATACAATAGGTGATTGGCAAGCACAACTTAAAGATGAAACGATTGATCTTGTCATTGAAAGTGTTGGAGCGGCAACATTTAATCAGTCTTTAAGTCTTTTAAAACAAGGAGGTAAAATTGTCGTTTTCGGTGCAACGACAGAAGATGTTGTAACCTTAAATTTGCGAGATTTTTTCTATGGTCAATATGATTTATTAGGAACAACGATGGGAAGTCAAGATGAGTTTCGAGAAATGTTATCACTTGTTAAAAAACATAAAATACGTCCTGTCATTGATCAAGTATATTCACTCTCGGAAATCGAAACAGCTTTCACTCGGTTACAAGAAAGTACACAATTTGGTAAGTTAGCCATTCAAATTGATCGTTAAGAAGTGCTTGTTAGTTGCACTTCTTTTTTTGCTTCTGAATGCTCACAAATACCTCACTCATTGATCAATTAAAAAAATAATCAGCTAATAAGAAATGCATGTTTAAATAGGGATGATCGAGCGGTTCATCGTGTGACCTATGATTATAAAGTAAGTATTGACTATTTTCTCGGGATTGGCGATCATTTTTTAGTGAATGTTTCGTTAATGGTTGATGATCTTTTTTAAGTAAAACATTAAGACGACCTGAGGGTTCTAAAACAGCGAATTCAACTTGCGATCGATCAAATATATTTTTTGATCGTAAATCTTCAAATAAATCGTTCGCAGAATAACGTTCTTTTTTCATTCGTTTGGGCAAAAGTTTACCATCTTCAATAATGACCGTTTGTTTGCCTTGCAGCTTATGAAACGACTTAAAGTGAAACGATAACAGTTGAAATATATAAGTAAATAAAAACCAAACAGTCATTGCAACAATTCCATTGCCAAGCGATAAGTCAACTGTACTCGTATGAATCGCGGCGATCCCGCCTAAGACAATGCTCGTCATATAATCTAAAATTTTAAATTCAGCTAAATGCTTTTTCTTTAATAATTTTGTATAAATGAAAAGTAATGTGAATAAGACAAACGAGCGAAAAATAATTTCTACAGACGACATAACATAAACCCTTTCTTACATGAACTTCATAAAATTAACCCTTTGGCTTAAAAATGATGGCCCCAATCACGCCAAAAATGATCGCTGCAGAAATTCCCGCACTTGTCACTTCAAACATACCTGTTACAACACCAATAAAACCATGTTTTTCTGCCTCATCAATTGCTCCATGCACAAGGGAATGACCAAAACTTGTAATGGGAACAGTTGCACCGGCACCGGCAAAATCAATGAGTGGGTCGTAAATACCGATGCCATCTAAAACAGCTCCAAGAATGACTAAAAAACTAAGCGTATGAGCTGGTGTGAGTTTTAAAACATCGAACATAAGTTGACCAAGGACACAAATTAATCCGCCAACGATAAAGGCAAATAAAAATATCATTGGATATCACCCTTTGCTCGTTCATTTGCTGATTG
>DATGTA010000007.1:0-3836 GCA_035302085.1 Bacillota bacterium | reverse complement strand
TTTACAGAAGCGATTCATGTGAATATGTATAATTATTTATTTAAGCGCAATGAGTCAGGTGATATTGAACCAGATCTTGTTGCAGCTTATGAAAATATCGATGAGACAACATGGCAATTCACTTTACGTGAAGATGTAACTTTTCATAATGGGGATCAATTAACTGCTGAAGATGTTAAATTTACCCTTGAGCGGGCGGCAAAAGATGATTCATTACGGGAGCATTTTCATTACAGCCAGATTGAATCAGTAGACATTGTTGATGATTATGAGTTTATCATTAAAACATATGAACCAGAACCCATTTTATTAAATCGTTTGTCAAGAATTGGCTCGGGAATTTTACCGAAAGATTATATTGAGACGAACGGATGGGACCACTTTTATAAAGAACCTATTGGCACGGGGCCATTTAAATTTGTTAAATGGGATCGAGATAGTCAAATTGTTTATGAGGCATATGATGATTATTTTGCTGGAAAAGTCGAAGATTGGGATAAGCTCGTCTTTCGGATTATTCCGGAAACATCAACACGTGTCGGTGAGTTGCTAACAGGTGGTGTTGATATAGCTGTTAAAATACCTCATCAAGAGTGGAATCGCGTCGAAGAAAATGATGGTACAAGCATTGTTTCAACAGATGTCTCTCAACGGGTCGCCATGCTTTTATTAAGAAATCATGAAGGCTATCCGACAGAAGATCAGCGGGTTCGAGAAGCGATTGACTTAGCCATTGATAATGAGGTGTTAACTGAACATGTCTTAGGTGGTTCAGCTGTTCCGGTAAGAACACGTGTCACGCCAGGAAATACAGGCGCTTACGAAGGTCTTTATGATACGTATGAATATGACCCCGAGCGGGCAAAGCAATTATTGGAAGAAGCCGGTTATGCAGATGGCCTTGATATAACGATTCACGGAACTTCAGATGCTCGTGATATTGTGACAATGATTGCGGATATGCTTGATGATGTCAATATCAATGTAAATATTGATTTAATGGAACAAAGTAAATTTGTCGAGTTAAGAAATGAACGAGCCCATGAAGATTCATTTTTCATTACGTATGGAAATTCATTGTTTGATGCATCTTTAGCACTTGACAATATTACTTATGAACTTTCTGGTGATTTTGTCGGATATTATAATGAAGAATTTGAAGAACTCGTTGAACTCGCTGGAAAAAATATGGATTTAGCTGAGCGAGATGAACAATATAAGCGAGCTCAGGAGATTGTTGCTGAAGATCGTCCTTATGTTTATTTATATGCTGAAAAAGCTAATTATGGTGTGAGCGATCAGATTGATTTTACACCAAGATCTGATGAAATGTTATATGCGAAAGATATTAAGAAAAAATAATGTTTTCAGTAAAAACCGTTGAATAAAAACAAAGGTGTAGACTCCCTGCCAAATGTTAGTTTGGTTGGGGGTACTCACTACGTCATCTTGACTCGATTTAATGTTTGACAGCTAAGATAAACTCGTCGTAGATGCCTAGCCAACGGTTTTTTTATTTTAAAAAAACGTACGTTAAGCAAGATTTACATGTGCTTTCACTATCGGGGGTAAGCCTATTATGCGTAGTTTTTTTATGAGACGACTGATGCAAATTATTCCAGTTTTACTCATTATTATATTGATCGTTTTTACATTAGTTTATTTAGCCGGTGATCCTGTTGCACTTATGTTGCCAGCAGATGCAACAGAAGAAGACGTGGAAACATTACGAAAAGCATTAAAATTAGACCGTCCATATATCGTGCAACTTGGCGCATATATAGGTCATTTGTTAACAGGGGATTTTGGGACGTCTTTTCATTATAATGAACCTGCTTTACCACTTGTTTTGGAACGGCTTCCAGCAACCATTGAATTAGCCTTGGCTGCGATGATTGTCGCTATTTTAATATCAATCCCTCTTGGAATTTGGTCAGCGATGAAACGTAATAGTACGGTTGATGTGGCGATTACAGGAACTTCGGTTTTAGGAGCTGCGATTCCTAACTTTTGGTTAGGGATTATGCTTATTTTAATATTTGCGGTTAACTACAAATGGTTTCCTGTCTCAGGTCGAGGATCACTTGCGCATTTAGTTTTACCTGCGATAACGTTAGGCACTGGCTTAGCAGCGACAATTGCCCGTTTAATGCGTTCTAGCTTACTCGATGTGTTAAGCCAAGATTATATTCGTACGGCTAAAGCAAAAGGAATTCGTCAATGGCCGATTATTTTTGTTCATTCATTACGTAATGCGCTTATTCCTGTTGTGACGATGATCGCTTTACAAGCAGGCGGTTTAATGGGTGGGGCCCTTGTAACGGAATATATTTTTGCTTGGCCGGGGATTGGACAATTACTCATTCAATCGATTCATGTGCGGGACATGTCAGTCATTCAAGCGGCCACATTTATGATTGCTCTAATTGTGATTGGTCTCAATTTATTCGCCGATATCATGTATCGCTGGCTCGACCCGCGGATTACTTTTGATGAGAGGAGTATGTAAATGGATAAACAATCTGTTTCCATCACTCCTCAACTCACTGAGCAAAAATCGCTTAAAGAAAAAGCGGGTCACATGTTTAAACTTTTATTTAAAAGTCGAACAGGTATGATCGGTTTTTTAATCGTTTTATTCGTTGCCATTGTTGCCCCTTTAGCACCTGTTTTAGCCCCATATGATCCAGCGCAAACACATCCCGCTGATATGTTACAACCTCCTGTATGGCTTGAAGGGGGTAGTGTAGACTATATACTTGGGACAGATCAACTTGGGCGTGACCTTCTAAGTCGGATCATTTATGGGACACAAATATCGCTGCTCGTTGGCATTGTTTCCGTTATGATTGCTGGAATGATCGGCGGCTTTTTAGGGCTTTTGTCTGGATATTATGGCGGCATGATCGATACGATTATTATGCGCTTTGTCGATGCATTTATCGCGATTCCCGGTTTACTCATTACGCTCGTTATTTTAACCGTTGTCGGTCCGAGCTTATGGACATTAATTGTCGTATTAGGTGTGACAAATTGGGTGAATTATGCCCGAATTGTGCGGGGTGAAGTATTAAGTGTCAAAGAGCGTGATTTTGTTAAAGCTGCCCGCTCAATCGGTGTGAAAGATTATAAAATTATGATCAAACATTTAATCCCTAATGTGACATCATCATTTATTGTAACCGCAACATTAAGTGTAGCAAGTACAATTATCGCTGAAGCTGCTCTAAGTTTTTTAGGCATGGGCATTCAACCCCCAGCTGTTTCCTGGGGACTTATGCTTAATAGTGGAAAAGATTATTTAGCAGGCAGTTGGTGGGTGGCGACGTTTCCGGGCATTGCGATTACGATCACATCTTTAGGCATTATATTTTTAGGTGATTGGTTACGTGATGTACTTGACCCACGTATGCATATGAAAGGAAAATAAACGTTTTAGTTCATCACATCAGTCGATCTTTATAAATATATAAACGACTTTACGTAAAATAAGGAAAAATGCTCGTGTTTTAAATGAAAGTCATAAAAATGATGGCTAAATCGAGCAAACGAGGGGCGTCAATGATGACGACAGAAAGAGAACCGTTGTTAAAAGTTTCACATTTAAAAACATATTTTTATACAGAAGAATCTGTTCTTAAAGCGGTCGATGACATTTCATTTCAAATCAATCAAGGTGAACTTGTCGGTATTGTCGGTGAATCAGGTAGTGGTAAAAGTGTTACATCGTTGTCACTTATGCGGCTCATTGAAAGCCCAGGTGAAATTGTAAGTGGCGAAATTAATTTTGCTAGTAAAGATTTACTTAAATGTTCAGAAAAAGAAATGGAACATAT
>DATGTA010000006.1:0-3892 GCA_035302085.1 Bacillota bacterium | reverse complement strand
GATTTTATTGAACAAATGCCTAAAAAGTATGACAGCATCGTTGAGCAAGGGGCGACAAATTTATCAGGTGGGCAAAAGCAACGAATTTCAATTGCTCGAGCTCTCGTAAGAAAACCTGATATTTACTTATTTGATGATAGTTTTTCTGCATTAGATTATAAAACGGATGCAAAATTAAGGACAGCTCTTGTAGAGGAGACGAAACATTCTAGCATGGTTGTCGTTGCCCAACGTGTTAGTACAGTAATGAATGCCGATCAAATTATCGTATTGGAAAAAGGGAAAATGGTCGGTATTGGCACACATGAAGAGTTGTTAAAGTCGAATGAAGTTTATAAAGAAATTGTTGTTTCCCAACTCGGAGAGGGGGAAATAGCATGAGTAAACAAACGAATCAGTCATCACAAGTTCGAGGCGGTAGCCGTGGACATGGGCATGGCCATGGTGGACGTGGCGGCATGATGATGGGACTCGACAAACCGAAAAATTTTAAAGATACGTTAAAACGTTTACTATCTTATTTGAAACCTCATCAGATGAGTTTAATTTTTGTATTAATTGCAGCGATTTTAGGAACTGTATTTAATGTCATTGCTCCAAAAGTGATGGGGAATACGATAACAGTTATATTCGATGGTGTGTCTGATAAATTAAAAGGGATACCAGATGCAGCGATCGATTTTTCGATGGTGTTTAAATTTTTATTATTGTTGGCGGGATTATATGTTTTTGCCAGTACATTTCAGTTTGTTCAACAATTTATTATGGCTAGAGTCTCTCAAAGGACGGTTTATCAACTAAGGGAAGATGTTTTTACGAAAACGAACAAGTTGCCAATTTCCTATTTTGATGAGCATTCTCATGGGGATACGTTGAGCCGTGTGACAAATGATATTGATTTAATTGCGACGACATTACAACAAAGTTTGACACAATTTATTACATCTGTTGTGACGATTGTCGGTATCATTATTATGATGCTCTGGATCAGTCCATTGTTAACGTTAATTACAGTAATTAGTATTCCACTATCATTTTTAGTCATAAGGCCATTACTGAAAAGGTCACAAAAACACTTCAGTGACCAACAAAATACGTTAGGTAATTTAAATGGTCATATTGAAGAAATGTATAATGGTCATGAAGTTGTGAAAGCTTTTGGTCAAGAAGAAAATTCAATTGAAGAATTTACCGACGTCAATGAAAATTTATATGAGGCGAGTAAAAAAGCGCAATTTATTTCTGGTGTCATTATGCCTTTAATGTCTTTCATCGGAAATATAAGTTATGTGTTCATTAGTATTGTCGGGGGAATTTTAGTAACTCAAGGGCGAATTTCGATTGGAGATATTCAAGCTTTTATTACGTATTCTAATCAATTTCAACAACCGATTACACAAACGGCTAACATAGCGAACATCATTCAATCGACGATAGCAGCGGCAGAACGGGTGTTTGAATTGTTAGATAAGGAAGAAGAGAAATCTGTGGAAGACCCTGTTGTTATTGATAAAATTTTAGGGAATGTTCGGTTTGAGCATGTGAAGTTTGGCTATGATGAAACTTTGTTAATGGATGATGTGTCGGTTGAAGCCGTGGCAGGAAAAACAGTTGCTATTGTTGGTCCGACTGGGGCAGGCAAGACAACGTTAATCAATTTATTAATGAGATTTTATGAATTAAAAGGTGGCCGGATTACGATTGACGACATCGATATTACGAGGGTGAATCGTGATGTATTGAGAAGTCAATTTGGTATGGTCCTTCAGGATACTTGGTTGTTTAAAGGAACAATTCGTGACAACATTGCTTACGGCAAAACGAATGCAACAGAGGAAGAAATAATTCGTGCTTCAAAGGCCGCCCGAGCTGACCACTTTATTCAAACACTCCCTGATGGATACGATACAATTTTGAATGAAGAAGCATCTAATATTTCTCAAGGGCAAAAGCAATTAATTACAATTGCCCGGGCAATGTTAGCAAATACACCGATGATGATTTTAGATGAAGCGACATCAAGTGTTGATACCCGTACAGAAATTTTAATTCAACAAGCGATGAATGAATTAATGCGTGATCGAACAAGTTTTGTCATTGCTCATCGATTGTCAACGATTAAAGATGCTGATTTAATTCTCGTCATGGATAAAGGAGCTATTATCGAGCAAGGGACACATGATGAATTGTTAGAACAAAAGGGCTTTTATGCCGATCTATATGAAAGTCAGTTTTCTAAACCGTTAGTTGGTTAGATGGTTGAATGGGGTATTTTTTCTGAGTCGGTATTTTAATAGAAAAAACTTCATCTTTGAGTCATACTTAAATAAGGAGAAATTTTAAAAATGGGGGAATGGGCATGGTTAAACAGGCTGAAATTTTATTTGCACATGAAATAGAAGGGAAAACTTATTTAACAGATTTTGTTGTGGATAACGTTGGAAGTATTGCAACAACTTTTGTGGATGAGCAATTAAAAGTTATTGTGAAAAAGGTAAAAGAGAAAAATCGTTCGTTAGATCAAGTTCGAATGATTGCTGGTGATATTTCTAAACAGTTAAAAAAGTTATCTGTCGGAGAAGGTAAGATCGATGATAATGCTCTGGCGAGTGCATTTGACTCGTTTAATAAAAAGGAATTAGTGACGGCCTTTGTTGAAGGTTGGCATTTAGGTGCATATGAATTCGATGCTTATAAATCTAAAAAAGCGAAAGAAAAAGCTCAGTTAACTTTTGTCAATGAAGCGGAAGTTGAAGCGGCTGTTTCGGTAGGTGAAATTCGTGCAGCATCAATGGCATTTTCTCGTGATTTAATGAATGAACCTGGGGATGCTTTGAATCCAGAAACTTATCCTGAAGTTTTGAAAAAAGAGTTTGAAGGTTCAGGTGTCGATGTTGTCGTACATGACAAAAACGCATTAGAAGAAATGAAAATGAACGGACTTTTAACGGTCAATCGTGGGAGTAAATATGACCCCGCATTTGTCGAACTCCATTATAAAGGTGATGAATCAAAACCTTTAGTCGCGCTTGTCGGCAAAGGGGTTACTTTTGATACAGGTGGTATTAGTTTAAAAGGTGGCCGAAATATTAGTGACATGAGAATGGACATGGGTGGTTCGGCAGCAGTTGCAGGAGCGATGAAATTGTTGGCTGAATCTGGGGCAAAGGTGAATGTTGTTGGATTAATTCAAATTGTAGAAAACATGCCAGACCGTCATTCATTTTTACCAGGCGATGTGATTCATTATAAAAATGGTAAAACAGTTCAAATTGGAAATACTGATGCTGAAGGTCGTCTCATTTTAGCAGATGGATTAATTCGTGCTGGTGAATTAGAAGCAGATTATATCGTTGACATAGCGACTTTAACAGGAGCCGTTGTTGCAGCATTAGGAACGAAAGTGGCGGGAATTTTTGGTGAAGATGAATTAACGAGCATTATGAAAAAGCTCGGCGACTATAATGGTGATTTTGTCTGGCCTTTACCGTTAATCGATGAATATGATGAAACATTAAAAACGGATTATGCAGATTTAAGTAATATAAGTAATCAGCCATATGCAGGATCGATTACAGCAGCATTATTTTTACGTCGTTTTGTACCTGAGTCTGCTAAATGGGTTCATGTCGATATGGCAGGAACAATGGAAGCCAAAAGTAAAGGATATTACAATCAAGCAGGATCTGGTTTTGGTGCGAGATTGTTAGCAGATTATGCAGTAGAAGTTTCTAAATAAGTGTTGAATTTCCGCAAGAAAGTTAAGCCTTGTATCTCATTCGGATGCAAGGCTTTTTATAATATGATATGAATAATGACGATATAAAATAAAGTGAGAGCAAAAGAGAGATGAAGGATTCTTCTTCTGACAGTCGTTCTTAATTGACGAACC
>DATGTA010000005.1:0-2971 GCA_035302085.1 Bacillota bacterium | reverse complement strand
AAGACGCTAGTAAATTTTCAACCAATTTTTATGGGTGGAGAAATGAATTATATTGTTGATTTGGGAGCGTATTTCATATTTGCGGGACTCATTTTGACCAAATTACATAAAGCGGGAATGCATTTTGCGTTTGCGAGACTCGTTTCGCATAAATCACAAAAAGTGGGAATACATCGGAATCTCACTATATATTTTATGTAAAATAACATCATATTTGATTAAAAAAATTAATTTTCTAACAAAAAAGAGGCGCTAACCGCATTAAAAACGATTAACAGCCTCTTAATATTGTTGTAATTTACATGCTTAACATTTTTCAGGTGTGCCTTCGTACTCTGGGACACGGAATGATGAGCCACAACCACAAGAAATAATGGCATTAGGGTTGTCGATGCTAAAACCGCCACCCATTAAATTTTCTTTAAAGTCGATTACCGTATTTTCAATCATTGGAATATCTTGTTTAAAAATGACGACAGGGATGCCGTTTATTTCTTCCACATGGTCAAGTTCATCATTAATCTCATATTCAAATCCAATGGAATAGGAGAGGCCACTACATCCCCCACCTTGGACACCAAAACGTAAATGTACATCATCATCCTCGACAGTCATCATTTCCTTAATTTCGTCCTTCGCTCGCTCTGTAATTTTAATCGTCATTATAGTCCCTCCTATATACTTATTTTAAATGAACATCATTGTAATGCAACCCCATGTTTATCTAGTGCTTGATAAACATCTTTTAGTTGTGTAATTCCCTCAGCAACAAGTTCACCGTTGATCAGGATAACTGGATAGAATAAGTCTTCTTCATACACTTTTTCAACAAATTGACGGTGGTCCTCATCTGTTTGTTCTTCCTCTATATCAACATATTCATACGTAATCACATCATCGATATACTTTCTACCAATAGCAGCTTGTAGCCATTCATAGGTGTCTTTTGATCCCGGCGCACCCACACAACTTGGGCAAATATGTTCTGCACCATAAACTGTCAACGTCACTTTTTTGTCTGACATTATTTGATCACCTCTTGAAAATATATTTAGTATGACTGCTTAATCACTTTTTAAACAAATGATAAAAGGGTTCGTTATTTTTATTTTACAAAATTGTGAAAGAAAGTTAAACTAATAAGTATTAAGATGTATTTATAAACTTAACTAATAGATTTTTTTGAGCTCACATTATATAATATGTATATAGAAAGGAGACGATCGATCATGCGTGAACAGGTTCAAGAAGTACTGAATAAATTACGTCCATTTTTACTTCGTGATGGTGGCGATGTTGAACTCGTAGATGTTGACGATGATGGTGTTGTTTTACTTCGTCTAATGGGAGCCTGTGGTAATTGCCCAAGCTCAGCCATTACATTAAAAGCTGGAATTGAGCGAGCATTAACGACAGAGGTTCCAGGTGTTAAAGAAATTGAACAAGTTTTTTAAATCATTTTTAATACGGACAGACATTTTCGTTAAATGTCTGTCCTTCGTTTTTTTAAAATCGAACTTCTGTTAACGGTCCCGAACCATAAAAATAACTATGTAAATTTTGTAAGCATAACTCAATCATCTTTTCACGTGTCTGGACACTTGCTGAACCGATATGTGGTAAACACACAACATTCGATAATTGCATAAGTGGATGATCACTTCTGATCGGTTCATGTTGAAAAACATCAAGGCCAGCCGCTTGAATGACGTTGTTTTTTAAAGCCTCGTATAAGGCTGTTTCATCAACGACTTGCCCCCGAGAAACATTAATAAAAATAGCACTAGATTTCATTTTCGAAAATACTTTTTCATCAAATAAATGTTTCGTTTCTTGTGTTAATGGAACTAATGAAACAATAAAATCAGCTGTTCCGATCAGTTCATTAAAAGATGTATAAGTCGCCCCAACTTCTTTTTCAGCCTGTTGATCCCGACTGCGATTATGATAAAGAATATTCATATTAAATCCCTTCGCTCGCCTCGCAACAGCTTGGCCAATTCGCCCCATCCCAACAATACCAATCGTTTGATGGTTCACATCAGCACCAGCTAATAAAAACGGTGACCAATGTTCCCACTTATCCTTTTTAATAAACTCACTTGCTTCAATAAGTCTACGAGCAGTCGCTAATAGAAGGGCAAACGTTAAATCAGCTGTCGTTTCCGTTAACACATCTGGTGTATTTGTCACGACAATATTATTTTTTTGCATCGCCAGAAGATCGACATTATCATATCCTACCGCTAAATTACTCACAATTTTTAAGCGATTGGCTTGCTCGATTAATTGCTCATCAATTTTTTCACTTAACATACTTAATATACCATCCGCTTCACTAACCGCCTGGAGTAATGTTTCTCTAGGTACGGGTATATTTGCTTCTTGCCACATCTTAAATTCAAAATCATTTTCATAAGGTTTTAAATACTTTTCAGGTAGTTTTCGTGTGATATATATTTTAGGTTTAGACATGATTCATTCACTCCTTTTGGTTGCTAAATTTATTGTAGCATAGTCTATCAATTGTATGTGTTGCACATTGATTGTTGGATAAGCTCATCAATTCACTTTTAATTTGCGAAGGTGTGTTAAATATGCCCAGCCCCTCTCCATCTAATATGATAAAATCTTCACCGATTGAATTTTAAGCAAAATGATTTATAATAAGTTTATAATATTAACCGGGAGGAGGGTGAAAAAATGAGTGATATAAAACTAGACTTGATTATTGAGAAATTAGGTACGATTGATCGTAAGTTTGATTCACTTGAAAGCAAAGTTGACTCACTTGATGAGAAACTTGAAGCGGTAGAACATAAATTTGATTTGTTAGAAAGCAAAGTTGATTCATTAGAGGCTAAAGTTGATTCACTAGAAAGCAAAGTTGACTCATTAGAAACTAAGGTTGACTCACTAGAAAGCAAAGTTGACTCACTAGAGGTTAAAGTTGATTCACTTGATGAGAGAG
>DATGTA010000004.1:0-14584 GCA_035302085.1 Bacillota bacterium | reverse complement strand
CTTATGATGATGGGTGGATGACTTTTACTGAAGGGGCAAATATGTTACTTGCCGATTGTAATTTTTATGCACATCAGGAAGAAAATGCGCTTGCTGCTGGTCATATGACGAGTATTCAAGGCGCATATATCGCTCAGCAAGCAGCTGTTGATGAACTTATTTTAAGTCATTTACCACATTTTGGTGATCATGAGCAACTCGTGACAGAAGCGAAACAATATTTTACAAATAAGGTCCATTTGGCTACTGAAGGCTTTGTGTGGCAACCCGATAAAAAATAAAACTGCTCACAATTTATTGCCACAATGAGTAAAGTTATATAAACTATAAATGGATTCATTTTTTTGACAAGGAGGAGAACAAATGAAGTTTATTGATAATCTAGGAATTACTGATCCAACCGTAAATTTAGCGTTAGAAGAATATGTTTTAAACAATTTTGGTGAAGATAATACATACTTGTTGTTTTATATTAATAAACCGTCGATTATTATCGGACGTAATCAAAATACGATCGAAGAAATTAATACGAAATATGTTGAAGCGAACAATATTAAAGTCGTTCGTCGCTTATCAGGTGGTGGGGCGGTTTATCATGATGAAGGTAATTTGAACTTTAGCTTTATTACAAAAGATGATGGTGAAAGCTTCCATAATTTTGAAAAGTTTACCAAACCAGTCGTTGAAGCGCTCAACAAAAGTGGTGTCCCGGCGAAATTAGAAGGGCGTAACGATTTGTTAGTTGAAGGCCGTAAATTTTCAGGAAATGCACAGTATGCCACAAAAGGACGAATGTTTAGCCACGGGACCATTATGTTTGATTCAGAAGTCGAACATGTCGTTTCTGCATTAAATGTTAGTTCAGAAAAAATTAAATCACATGGCATTAAATCCATTCGTAGCCGAGTAGCAAATATTTCTGAGTTTCTCGAAGAAGACATGACAATGGAGCAATTTAAAGATTTACTTTTACGATACATTTTTAATGTGGATGATGTAAAAGATGTGCCACGTTATGAATTGACCGATGAAGATTGGGCGGCCATCGATAAACTTTCCCGTGAACGATATAAAAAATGGGAGTGGAATTACGGAAAATCACCAGCATTTAATGTGCGCCATTCCCATAAATTTGATTCAGGCCTCCTCGATGTTCGTTTAGATGTGAAAAAGGGACTTATTGAAAATTGTACCATTTATGGCGACTTTTTCGGTGTTGGTGACATTCGAGAGTTAGAGCAAGTTTTAACGGGTGTGCGCCATGAACGACAAGCGCTGGAAAAAGCGCTTGAATCGATTGATGTTGCGCAATATTTAGGTAAAATTACGAAAGAACAGTTACTTGATTTAATTTATTAAACTAAATTTTCGCGGTTTTCATCTTAAAAATTTTGTGAAAACCGCTCTATTTTTTAACAATGAATGTGGTGGATCGGGGAACAATTTACCCTCGATTGAATCACTTTTTCAGCTATATTGCTTTTAGAAAATTCATTTAAGTGTTTTCTTTTTTGAAAATATTTGGTAAGATGAAGGCCAAGCCCCTTTCTTTTCATGTCTTTAGGAAAGGATGCTGATTAAATGAAAAAAACAACTTCAATTAAAGACTATAAATTATCCTCATTAACAATGCTTATTTTGCCGCAATTCGATGATTTCGGAAATGTTTACTCAAAAGTCATTGAGGAGCGCCGAGAGATTATTGTCATGGGTAGACCAAGGCGAATTATTCAAGCGGCTTGTGAGTATTTTGGCTCTAACCTTAGTGGTCGACAAAGAGGAACTCGGGCCATTGCTGGCTTTACGAATAAAGTCCCCATTGCGATTGAGCCTTATAGTAACATTTATTTTTTTCCGACCGGCTCACCAAGAGTTGCTACTTCTGCTTGGTTATCACATTCACATGTTGTTAAACTAAATCACATTGCCCCTCAACAAACAGAAGTCGTATTTAATAATGGTTATCGGGTAATCCTCAAAGCTTCACAAGGTTCGCTGACGAATCAATTACATCGCACGGCACAACTCCGTTTTTTAATCGAGCAACGGATTAAAGATTCGAAGGTTGATCGGCAAACTCCACAATTGTCTCGTGTAGCAGATTCCAAAAGATATTTTCAACCTTTTTCTTAATCCTTGGATTAAAATAATTTCTTTTCTCTTCACTCCCTTGGCTCATAAATAAAAATGTTGAAAATAAGTCGTCTTTTTGGAGTAAAGTGACTCGCACATTTAATTGTTTCATCGATTGGCGTAATAATCTTCGTTCATTGGTTGCCTGTGTGAGCATTTTTTCCAACACGATCATGTATGGCCGTTTGATTTTAAATGATCCTTGACGAATAGTTTCAATATCTCGTTGAATGACGATGATCACCATCGATAGGAAAAGAAAGCGAGAAGCTAATTGTAATTCGTGCTCGTTTAAATAACTCATGTTTTCGCCTCCTAGACAGAACGTTTGTTCTATTATATACTAAAAATAAGAAAATGTACATGAAAAATTAACAATGAGGAGAAAGGGGCTTTTATATTAAAGCGATCATGTTTAAAATATAGTAAGATATGATTAAACATATCGTCTACTATTCAAATGAGCATCGGCGTATAGAAAGGGACTAGATGATGACAGCCTTATTAGCAACTATTGACTGGAAAAAAATATTTGATGAAGAACAGTTATATCAATTCGTTGTTGATGCACTTGATAATTATGAACGATTAGGCCCTTTTATTGGTATTTCATTACCTTTTATTGAGGCAATTTTGCCCTTTTTACCGTTAATCATTTTCGTCTTTGTTAATATCGCTGCCTTCGGTTTAGTGAAAGGGTTTGTTTACTCATGGGTTGGGGCAACTGTAGGTTCAATCATCGTTTTTTTAATCTTTCGCCGCTTAGGTAAGAGACGACTGTTTAAAAAAGTACGTGATCATGAACAAGTAAGTAAAGTGACTCAATGGGTTGATCGCCAAGGGTTTGGATTAATTTTTTTACTTTTATGTTTTCCCTTTTCACCATCTTTCGTCATCAATGTTGTTGCTGGTTTATCAAAAATTAGTCCACAGCAATTTGCTTTAGCCGTTATTTTTGGTAAGGCAGTCATGATTTTTTCCGTTGCTTACGTTGGTGAAAACATATTTTCATTTGCCAAACATCCGCTACGAACGATCGTCATCGGCTTAAGTATCGTTTTATTTTGGATCATTGGTAAACAAATCGAACATTACATACAAAAACGAACAGAACAAACTAAGGGGGATAAATAATGGGACTTCGCTTTTTATTCGGTCGGGCAGGGACAGGAAAAGATACATTTATTTTAGAGGAAATTAAACAACATTTAATCAAACAACCGTCAGGGCGTCCAATTTTTTATATTGTGCCAGAACAAATGACTTTTCAGCAAGAATATAATTTGTTTAGCAATCCGACAGTGCAAGGAAGTATTCGCGCACAAGTCATGAGCTTTTCCCGACTCGGTTGGCGTGTTTTACAAGAAACAGGTGGTGGAACCCGTCAATTTATTAGTTCTGTTGGCATTCAAATGATGCTTCGAAAAATTATTGATGAACGAACAGATCATTGGCAAATGTTTCAAAGCGCTTTAGAAAAACAAGGTTTTCTTGAACAATTAGAACGGCTTATTTCAGAGTTTAAACGATATAATATTACACCGGAAATGCTTGAGACATACTTTTTGCAAATGAAACACCAGACAGATCAATCCATTCATGAACAAGCATTACAACATAAATTAGCTGATCTAATGTACATTTATGAAAAGCTAAATCAAACATTACAACATACATATATTGATGCCGAGGATCAATTGCAACTCTTGGCAGAAAAAATTCCTGAGACGACACTGTTTAAAGATTCGCTTATTTATTTAGAAGGGTTCCATCGACTAACACCGAAAGAATTACAAGTCATTGAGGCATTAATGAAACAAGCGAAACAAATGACCGTCGCTTTGACGGGGAATCAATTTTCCCAAACAGAAATATCTGAACTCGATTTATTTTATCAGACGAACGAAACATATCGGCAATTTATAAATATTGCCAAGCATCATGATATACCACTTGAGGATTCAGTTACATTAAAACCAACAATAGAATTTAAGCAAAACCGACCATATTTCATCCATTTAGAAAAGTATTTTAATGTGCAAGCAGCCCCGAAGTATAAAGGGGATGTGCCGATTAAATTAGCTGAGGCTGTCCATCCGCGCGCTGAAGTTGAAGGAATGGCTCAAGAAATTATTCGACTCGTTCGGGAAGAAAATTATCGTTATCGTGATATCGCTATTTTTATCCGGGATACAGACACATATCATCATCTATTAGAAACATTGTTTGCTGATTATGAAATTCCCTTTTTTATTGACGAAAAGAAAACGATGTTAAACCATCCACTCATTGAATGTATTCGTTCATTACTAGAGATGGTTGTGGGTGATTGGAAGTATGATGCGATTTTTCGAGTTTTAAAGACAGGTTTTATTCCTTCACTTGATGAAGAATTTCCATTAACAGATGATGCGATTGATGAATTAGAAAATTATGTATTGGAATATGGAATTCGCTCACGCAACCGGTGGCTAAATGATGAAAAATGGGTGTTTCAACGATTTCGTGGATTTGATGAAGCAACGCAAACGGATTGGGAACAAGACGTTGAAGAAAGAATAAATGCTTACCGCAAGCAAGTGGCTAAAGTTTTACAACGATTTGATGAAAACATACGGGCGGCTCAAACGATTAAAGATTTTTGTCAAGCGATTTATTTGTTTTTGGAGTCAATCAATGTTCCTGAAACATTAGAAAAGTGGCGCACTGCTTATGATGCAGCAGGTAATATTGAAAAAGGAAGAGAGCAAGATCAAGTATGGGATGCTGTTATTCAGTTATTCGATGAAATGGTTGAAATTGTTGGGGATGATCCGATAAGTTTAGATGTTTTTCGAACATCCCTTGAAGCTGGCTTTGAATCGTTACAATTTGCTCACGTTCCCCCAACGATTGATCATGTTATTGTCGGAACGATCGATCACTCACGGATAACCGGTGTCAAATGTGCGTTTCTCATCGGAGTTAATGATGGTATTTGGCCGATGAAGCCACCGGTTGATGGCGTGATTAATGAAAATGAACGGGCAGTTTTAGAAAAATATGGTTTGCAATTAGCTGATAGTAGTGAGCGCCAATTACTTGATGATTGGTTTTATATGTATTTAGCATTTACAGCACCTGCCGATTATTTATGGGTGAGTTATCCGTTAAGTGATACAGAAGGTGAAGCAAAAATGCCGGCACAATTAGTTAAACAGTTGCAAGATATGTTTCCTGCTTTGGAAGAACCGCTTTTATTACAAGACCCAGATGATCTTGAAGAAGCATCTCGCTTTATTACGACACCTGTTAAAACACGAGCAGCCTTAACGACCCAATTAGCCCGACAATTACGTGGGTATTTGGTCGAACCCATTTGGCAACACGTGTTAAATTGGTATATACAACGAGAAGCTAAACATAAGACGACATATAAAATTTTACAAAGTTTATTTTTTGATAATGTACCAGTAGATTTGCAACAAGAAACGGTTGAACAACTTTATCCGAAACAATTAAAAACGAGTGTCTCACGCTTAGAAATGTATCACCGTTGCTCATTTCAACATTTTGCAGCGTACAGTTTACAGTTAGCTGAGCGAAAAACATATAAATTGGATGCCCCAGATATTGGGCAATTGTTTCATGAAGCTTTAAAACAAATTACTGAGTGGGTTCAAGCAGAGGGGAAAGATTTTTCTCAGTTATCAGAAGAAGATGCCGCAACATATGCGATGCGAGCGATTAAACAGTTAGCACCTATTTTACAGCATCAAATCTTGCATAGTTCCAATCGTTATCAATACATTCAAAGAAAGTTACAAGAAATTATTTCCCGGGCAACATATATTTTAAGTGAGCAAGCTCGGGTTAGTGATTTTTCGCCAGTAGGTATTGAACTTGGGTTTGGCTTAGGTGATCATTTACCACCATTACGTGTTCCTTTACCGAATGGTTATGAATTACTGTTACGGGGACGAATTGATCGGGTCGACCAAGCAACAATAGCTGATCAATTGTACTTGCGAATTATTGACTATAAATCGAGTGCTCACGGATTAAGTTTGCTTGACGTTTATTATGGCCTTGCCTTACAAATGTTAACTTATTTGGATGTTATTTTAACGCAGTCAGAAGAATGGCTCGGTTTACAAGCCTCACCAGCCGGTGTGTTATATTTTCATGTTCATGATGCGATGATTTCGGAAAGTGAAAAAATATCTGATGCACAATTAGAAAAAGCGTTATTTAAACGATATCAAATGCAAGGAATGGTCATTTCTAATGAACAAGTTGCTCGCTCGATGGATACATCTTTAGGGGCTGGCAGAAGTGATATTATTCCAGTCGGCTTAAAGAAAAATGGCGGATTTTATAGTCAATCAAAAATTGCCGATGAACAAACATTTGCGATGTTACAAGCACATATTCACCGAATCATGGTTGAAGCAGGTATTGAAATGATTTCCGGGAAAGTTGCTTTAAATCCTTTCGAAAATAACCAACAAAATGCTTGCCGTTTTTGTCCATTTGATGCCGTTTGTCAATTTGATCCAATTTTAGAACATAATAATTACAACAAATTAAAACAACTCAAAGATGATGAAGTGTTAAAACTTATAAAAAAAGAGGTGGATAACTGATGAAATGGACTCCTGAACAAGAAGCAGCTATTTATACGTCGGGAAAAGATGTGCTCGTTTCCGCAGCAGCTGGCTCAGGAAAGACGGCTGTTTTAGTTGAGCGCATTATTCAAAAAGTATTGAATAAAGAAAATCCGCTTAATATCGATTCATTACTCGTCGTCACATTTACGAATGCTGCCGCCCAAGAAATGCGTTATCGAGTGGGCTTAGCTCTTGAAAATGCATTACAAACTGAACCACACTCACACCATTTACAAAAGCAACTGTCATTACTACAACGAGCATCAATATCAACCTTACATTCTTTTTGTATGGAAATTGTGCGCGAACATGCCTATTTATTAGAAATTGACCCAGCATTCCGTATCGCCAACGATTTAGAAGCGGATTTATTAAAACAAGATGTGATTGATGAATTATTTGAAGAAAAATATGGGGCAACAAATGGTACTGCCGAACGTTTCTTTGCGGTCGTTGATCGTTTTTCAAGTGATCGCAGCGATGTTGAAATTGAAAACCTTATTTTACAATTGTATACATTCGCTAGACAACATCCATGGCCGTATGAATGGCTTGATCGCTTAGTTGAAACGTATGAAGTGTCCCATAAAACGGCAGAAACTGAATTTGCTTGGTTAGATGTTTTAAAACAGCATGTCGATACACAATTGCTAGCGATGGAGCAAGAATTACAATTAGCCAATGAAATTGCAAGGGAAAGTGATGGACCCTTCCATTATCTAGAAACAATTGAAGCTGATTTACAATTATTAAACGGTGGAAAAGCCTGCCAATCATGGGATGAATTGCAATCATTTATGGAACAGAGCACGTTCAAGCGTTTATCGAGTCGACGTGTAGAATGTAATAAAGATAAACAAACGTTCGTTAAACAACTTCGAGATCGTTACAGCAAACGTTGGAATGATTTAAAAAAATCTTTATTTACACGTGATTTAGCAAGCCATATGGCAGATATGCAACAATTGGCACCAATTATTAAAGAATTAAGTGAGCTCGTCAAAGCATTCGACAAACGATATACAGCGCTAAAACGAGAAAATGGTCTCGTCGATTTTCTAGATTTAGAACATTATAGCTTGCAAATCTTACTCGATGAATCATCAACAAATGATTGTCTTGTACCTTCGAATATTGCCCAACAATACAAACAATCATTTGCTGAAGTTTTAGTTGATGAATATCAAGATACGAACTTAGTTCAAGAGACAATTTTAAATTTATTGACCGATCAAACGGGATCAGGAAATATGTTTATGGTCGGGGATGTAAAACAAAGTATATATCGATTCCGTCATGCAGAACCTTCACTATTTATTAAAAAATATCATGAATTTGCCAAGGAAACGAGCTCAGGTGAGCGGATCGATTTAGCCCGTAACTTTCGTAGTCGAGAACATATATTAACTGCGACGAACTATATTTTTCGGCAAATATTAGACGAACATGTTGGTGAAGTCAATTATGATCAAGAAGCCGAGCTCGTGTACGGTAACCAAATGTATGATTCCTATCCACTCATTGATAAAGAGCCTGAACTTTTATTAATTGATCGTGACCCTGAGCAAAGTGAACAGGAAACGGATGAAGATTTTCAAGATTTACAAACGGCGCAACTTGAGGCAAGAGCCTATGCTAAAAAAATTAACACATGGATCGGTAAAAATGGTGACGAGCCCTTGCAAATTGTTGCTAAAGAAACGGACCACCAGCGAAATGTACAATATCGTGACATTGTTATTTTACTTCGTTCACTTAGTTGGGCACCAGTCATTGTTGATGAATTTAAAAAACAAGGAATACCTGTATATGCCGATTTAAAGACAGGTTATTTTGCAGCTATTGAAATAAAAGTTGTCTTAAGCTTATTAAAAGTGATCGATAATCCACAACAAGATATTCCATTAGCAGCGGTTTTACGCTCACCAATCGTTGGGTTAAACGAAGATGAACTAACACGGATTCGCTTAGCAGCTAAAGATGGCTCATACTATGATGCGTTAAAGGTATTTGTTAAAAACGACACATCAAATACTGCGAAAGTTGTGCAATCATTTTTAAAGCAGCTTGAGAAATTTCGTTTCTTAGCTCGCCAAGGAGCATTATCTGATCTGATTTGGGCGATATTTCGAGAGACTGGTTATTATGATTTTGTTGGTGGGATGCCTGGGGGAAGACAAAGACAAGCAAATTTACGAGCACTATATGATCGGGCGAAAGGTTATGAAACAACTTCTTTTCGAGGTTTATTTCGTTTTTTACGGTTTATTGAATGGATGGAAGAACGGGGCGAAGACCTTGGGGCTGCCCGGGCACTTAGTGAGCAAGAAGATGTTGTTCGAATAACGACGATTCATAGTAGTAAAGGGCTAGAGTTTCCGATTGTGATCGTCGGTGGATTAGCTCGGCAATTTAACTTACAAGATTTAAACAAAAAGCATTTGCTTCATAAAGATTTAGGCTTTGCGAGTAAATTTATCGACCCGATGAAGCGAATCACTTATCCAACATTGTTTTATCATGCAACAAAAACAAAATTACTACAAGAACAACTCGCCGAAGAAATGCGTGTATTATATGTTGCTTTAACACGAGCTAAAGAAAAGCTTGTTCTTGTTGCAAGTGTGAGATCGTGTGCAAAAGAAATTGAAAAATGGCAAGATGTCATCGCTCATCCGAACTGGTTGCTTCCCGATCATTTACGTATGGATGCTCGTACTTACTTAGACTGGATTGGTCCAGCGCTTGTCCGTCATCATATGAATAATTGTTTGCGAATCGAACAAGAACTGCCAAAAACAATTCCTTATGAGATCGTTCATGATGAGTCAACATGGAAAGTAAATATTATACACGCGGAGCAATTGACTGATTTAGCTGAAACCTTAAAATCTAAGGATAAATTTAATTTAGAAAAGGGAATTGCCTCATGGACACCATTACCATTAAATGATCCATCACTCGATAAGCAAGTTGATCAACGACTTTCTTTTCGCTATAAATATGAAGAAGCGGTTCATGCCCGGGCTAAACAAAGTGTCACGGAGATTAAACGACATAGTGAATTAAGGGATGAATATAGTGATGAACAGATGATTCAACAATTTCAAACATCGGTTTATAAACGACCACAATTTATGCAAGCAAAGAAAACATTTTCACCAGCTGAAATTGGGACAGCTATGCATACAGTGATGCAACATTTACCTTTGACAAAGCCATTAACAAAAGAGGATATTCAGCAATATTTAGAGCAGTATGTCAGACAAGAAATTATTACCGAGGAATTAAAAAAGGTTATTCAAATAGAGGCAATCGAGCAATTTTACCAATCAGATTTAGCCAATTATATGTTTCAACAATCAACAATCCACCGAGAGGTACCTTTTAGTTTATCATTACCGGCGAGCGAAATTTATCCAACATGGGAGAATGATGTCGATGAGTACGTTCTTATTCAAGGAGTGATCGACTGTTTAATACCTAAAGCTGATGGTTGGATCATATTAGATTACAAAACAGATGCCATCTATGAACCCGTTGATGATCAGTTAGTAAACAAGTTAAGTGATCGCTATCGAGTACAAATGAACTTATATAAACGAGCGATTGAAACGATTTGGCGACAACCAGTTAAAGAAATTTATTTATATTTCTTTAATCGCTCACTAACGATTAAAATGCCAACTGATTAGAGGCACAAAATAAATATTTTTTCTAAACGGACAGCCAAGGGGTTGTCCGTTTAAAAATTATAATCCCATAGTTTAGTGTGTAAAACTATAAAAAAACGATAAAGTTATTTATGTTTTTTGATTGCTATGGTAGTTTATAGGTAATAAACATTTTTGATTGAGGTGAAAACAAATGGAACTTGATTTGCTTTGGATTGGGATAGGACTAGCGCTTTTCGGTTATTTCATCGGTGATGGCTTAAAAAATTTCAAAAATCCGGGGGCATCTAACGCTATTCAACATATGTTAGAAGATGATGAAGAGTATAAATTAATTAAACAAACTGATCTCCACTGGTTTATTGGTATATCGAAAGAAGATGCTCGAACATTAGTAGAAGAACATCCAGATATTCCCCATATTATGATTAACGGCCAAATGTATTATCCCCGAAAACAGTTAAAAAAATGGTTATTAACGATTGGAAAATAAGTTAACGTGATAATTTATCAAAACAGGGTAACCATTCAATTAGATAGTCTCATATTTTCACTCAACAAATTAAAAACATTTAAACTAATGGGAAATTGAAGAAGGGGGTTCATCAGGTGAATCGAGGCCAATTAAAAAGGGCTGGAAAAACGTGGGTTGAAAGGGAAATTATTACGCAAGAACAATTAAATCAATTACTGTCTTTATATCCTAAAAGAGAACCAAGACTATTGTTAACGATCTTTGCAATTTTGCTCATAAGTATTGGTTTTTTAACATTCGTTTTCTCAGATTGGGCACAAGTTCCACACTTCTCAAGAATGCTGCTCATTATATTTTTTATGATCGGTTTGTATGTAACGGGACATATTTTTTATGAAAAAAATCAAGAAATTTTAGGAATTACCTTACTACTTTTAGGGTTTGTTGTCTTTGGTGCAGGCTTACTATTAGCCATAAATATTTACTCAATTATTTTATTTAGTGCCTGGCCATTCGTTATTTGGAGTATTATGGCATTCATCCTATTTGTTTTATATAAACATCGTTGGGTGTTTGTTGTTGGTGTTGCCGTCACAACAGTCGGCCAAATAAATAGTTTGATTCTTTATGGGTCCTTTAATTATTTTCTAATAGCCATTTTGCTTATTGGATTTGCCCATTTCGTTTATCATCGGAAAGATCGACTTTATAGTTATCTTGTAGCGGTTAGTTTTGCGATTCAAGCAATTGTCTTTATAAATACGTATGATCAATCATATTATTGGTTGACTTTATATTTTTTAATGTTATATATCATTGGTTATCTGGTTAAGGATTTTCATATATCTGAACCGATCCAACAAATTGGTTTAGGAAGTATGTTTCTTTTAGGCATGAGTCAAACCTTTATATTAAATGATATCTTTTTGATGAATGAAGCCATTGAATATAGTCTATTATTTTTTATTGTGTGGCTAATTGTTTTCGCTAGTATAACATCGTTAAAAATATTTCAGGAAAATTATGATTCATTAGCTAACTTAGTGTTATTTTTACCGGTTTTTTATTTGCCGTTAGCAAGTATTTTAAGCTTGCTTATTTTATTTGTTTTTTCCCTTTCGTGGATTATTATCGGTTATGCAAGGGAAACTTATTTTAAAGTTTATATCGGATCAATAGCGTTCTTACTAAGTACATTGACTGCCTATATTCAATATGCCTGGGATACGTTAAATAAGTCACTCTTTTTTATTGTTGGTGGTATATTGCTTTTAGTGATGAGTTTAATCATCGAACGACAACGGCAGTTAATCCGAGAGAAGAGCGGTGATGTTCGATGAGAAAAGTTTTCTTTTATTTATTCATCATCGCACAAATTGTCATATTATTAGTGTTGGTTGGTCAATATTATTTGATCGAATCATATGGCAAGTCATTTAAAATATATTTAAATGAAACGTATGATTATTCTACCTTTAATAATCATCAGGACATTTATGTTGAATATGAAATAACAGAGATAGCTAAAGAACATTGGTCGATTAATGAAAAATTGTCATATAATGATCGTGTTTACGTGATGCTTGAAGAAAATACAGCAGGCGTTTTTGAAGTAATAGATGTCGCTGAACATAAATTAGTAACTTCTAGTGATCAACAAGTCGTTTTAAAAGCAAATTATGTTTACGATCACGCTGGAATGTTTAAGGTTGATTATCGGCTAAATAATGAAATAAATATTAATCAATTTGTTGATGTTGCTCGGGATGAAAAAGTAGTTGCTCATTTTAAATTAGCACCATGGGGACAAATAAAGCTTATAACACTTGAAAATACTGAGTAATTGTTGTGAAGACTTTATGAATTTATCGTTGTTTGAAAAGTTAACAATATGCAAATAATAGAAACAATGATATGATACATAAAGATTAGAAGAATTTAAGTTTGATTATTAAATTTTGGAGGTTATTACATGACTCACTTGCATATTACATCATGGGTACTCGCATTTATTTTGTTAATCGTCGTAACGATGTTTTATAAACAACAAAAGATGAAGCCTGCAAAAATCCTTCATATGATTTTACGTTTAGATTACTTACTCATTTTATTTTCAGGTGGCCACTTATTTGCCACATATGATACGTATTCGTTGGCACTCATTATTAAATTAATCGTCGGTATATGGGCAATTGTTGCGATGGAAATGGTTAGTGTTGGTACAAGTAAGGGACGTCCAGTGATGAGCTGGGGTGTTCAACTCGTCATCGTCTCCTTAATAGCCATTTATCTAGGATTTTTCCAATTACCATTAGGTGTATATATAAATTAGTGTTAAGTATAAGACCATTAAAATGCAGTGTTGCTCGTAAACACTGCGTTTTTTTAATGATATTTTAAAATTGCGAACGTTTTTTAACAATTTCATACATATGATTGACTAATTGTTTCATTAGGGAATAATGGAAAAAGAAACTTAAAAGAGATAGGAGCAGACGATATGAAACGAACGTTTACAATTATACTAATAATCATTGGTATTAGTTTTTCCACGGTTGTTAGTGCCGATGATATTAATTTACAAGATGAAGTTATTTATAATATAATTATTGATCGCTTTAACAATGGTGATCAATCGTTAAGTGATCATGTGCAAGTTGATGATCCATACAATTACCATGGCGGAGATTTTGTTGGCATTACGAAAAAACTTGATGACCTTGAAGCATTAGGTTTTTCAACGATTGTCTTATCACCCATTATGGATAATGCTTCAGCTGGTTTTCATGGCTATTGGGTAGAAGACTTTTTTAAGCTTAATGAAAATTATGGAACCGAAGAAGAATTTAAGCAGTTAGTTGAAGAAGCCCATGAACGAGGCATGAAAGTAGCTGTTGAGCTTGTCTTTAACTATGCGGCTTTGACAAACCCATTAGTGACAGATCCGGATACAAAGCATTGGTTTCAAGAGAAAACATTTACTCCAAATGAAAATGAGGAGTCATTGTTTTGGCTTCAGGATGTTGTTCAATTTGATCAACAAAATGAATCTGTTCAAGAGTATTTATTAGATGTTACAGCTTATTGGATGGATGAAGTAGATATCGATGGTTTTAAGCTTCATGCCGCCGATCAAGCCGATGAAATATTTTTACAAAAATTAACTTCATTTATTAAAGAAAGAGATCCAAAACTTTTTCTGTTAGCAAATGTACTTGATGTCGATAGTGACATCGAATGGTTGCAAGAAATGGAAACTATCGATGCCGTCGAAAATCATCAAATGTTTGATTCATTAATCGATGTGTTTTCTGAAGTTGGTACACCTGTTGAAAAACTTTTTGATCAGTGGCAAGCCATTGGTCATGAAAAAGATTTAATATTTACTGAAACGAAAGATACGGCACGTTTTGCGAATGCAGTCGCTCTTAATGATCGAAATGCATTAACGACATGGACATTAGCACTTACTTATTTATACACGGCTCCAGGTATTCCGTATATGTATCAAGGAAATGAATTGCAAATGTTCGGTTTGGAGTTTCCAGAAACCCAGCAAATGATGCGCTTTAACAGTACTGAACCTGATTTAGAAGAATTTCATAACAAATTGTCAACCATGCTTGAAGAATATCCTGTCTTAACAGCGGGAG
>DATGTA010000003.1:0-3990 GCA_035302085.1 Bacillota bacterium | reverse complement strand
ATTGATCAGTTTGTCAATAATGTCAGCACGAGTAGCAACGGTTCCGATTCCGCCGACTTGATGAAGTGTTTTGGCATAATGCTTTTCAGCGGTTGCCATATATTTTACTGGATTTTCCATCGCTTTTAAAAGAGCCCCTTCTGTAAAACGTTCGGGTGGTTTTGTTTTTCCTTCTGTAAGATTAATGGTAAAATGATCAATTTTTGATCCTTTTTGATAATTGGCTAGACGTTTATAATGGCCATTGTTTTCATTCGAATCATATACTTCTTTCCACCCACGTTTTTTGACAATATTTCCTTTCGCTCTAAATTGTTCACTGTCTACAGTTAATTGGACACTTACCTCATCATATTCATACGGGTCAGACAATACAGCTAAAAATCGCTTAATGACTAGATCATAAATTTTTCGTTCGTTATTACCAAGATCCGCCAAATATACTGGTTCTTCTGTCGGAATAATAGCATGGTGATCAGAAACTTGGGCATTGTTGACAACTGATTTTGGTAAACGAAATGTTTTGTTTGCTAGTTTATTTGCTATTGTTGCATATTGATCGACACCACATGCTTTTAGGCGATCTTTTAAGGTCGGAACAATGTCACTCGTAATGACACGTGAATCTGTTCGTGGATACGTCAGTACTTTATGACGTTCATATAATTGTTGCATCGCTTGAAGCGTTTGTTTACCCGTAAAATTAAAGATCCGGTTGGCATCACGTTGTAATTCTGTTAAATCATATAATTGTGGGGCAAATTGTTTTTTAGACGTCGTTTTAATCGCTGTAATCGTCGCTTGTTTATTGTTCAATTTTGTGCGTAACCTTTCAGCCTTTTCTTTTGGATAGATTCGTTCATTATTTTTTGCATCATGCCATGTAAATATCGTCCCAGTTTGTGTTTTCAATTGCAATCCATAAAAGGTTCGCGGTCGAAAATTATTTATTTCTTCTTCTCGTGTAGCAATGATTCCAAGTGTCGGTGTTTGTACACGTCCACTTGAAAGTTGGGCATTAAATTTTGTCGTTAGTGCACGTGTCGCATTTAGGCCGACATACCAATCTGCTTCTGCCCTGGCAACGGCTGCGTCATATAAATGTTTATATTGTTTACCAGGTTTTAACTGTTTAAAGCCATCACGAATCGCCTGATCGGTAACAGACGAGATCCAGAGACGTTTGATCGGTTTGTTCACTCGTGCTTTGTCGATGATCCAGCGGGCGACAAGTTCACCTTCTCGACCGGCATCAGTTGCAATGACAATGTTTGTAACATTATTTCTTTGCAACAAATATTTGACTGTATTAAATTGTTTTCCTGTTTGGCGAATAACAACTGTTTTTAATTTGTTTGGCAACATTGGTAAATCTTCTAGACGCCATGTTTTATATTTTTTATCATACATATCTGGGGTTGCGAGTGTCACTAAATGTCCGAGTGCCCAAGTGACAATATATTTTGCGCCTTCTATATATCCGTTATGAGCCTTTTTGCAGTTTAGCACTCTAGCGATATCTTTGGCAACGGAAGGTTTTTCTGCTAGTACAAGTGTTTTACTCATGATAAATTCCTTTCTGTTCATACTTTCTCTACTATAACATAATGAGTGGACGGAAGCGGTTAAATCGATTGAACGCGCATTACTCGAACAGATTTAAAAAAAATTCAATAAACGAATCATTTAAAGTAAAAAAGCAAATATTAATGATGAATTTTGCCGACCTCTAATAAATTTTAGAAAAATATTTGACAAAATTGGATTTTACTGGCATGATTAATTATTAATAAATGTGTATGTTTATAGATGAACAACAAGAAAAGGCTAGTAAGTGAGTCGTGCTGTGTCCAGAGAGTGGAATTTATAAGCTGAGAAATTCCATCATCAGTACTTCATTGAACCTGCTTTTCTTACGGTCCCGGCTAATCATCGGGCGCAAGTTCGGCGTTATGAACGAAGTGGGTGAATCATGATCAAGTGTAAATCAACATTTTACCAAAGAGATGGACTGAAGATCTTGATGAGCCAATAAAGGTGGTACCACGGAAGTGATTTCTTTCGTCCTTATGTTAAGGATGAGAGATTTTTTTATGTCTTATTTTAGGAGCTATTCATATGGGGAGAAAAAGAATTGTCGTAAAAATTGGCAGTAGTTCATTGACAAATGAATGGGGGGAAATTGATGAACAAAAAATGTTAGATCATGTGCGGGCTATTGCGCATTTAAAAGAACAGCGTCATGAAGTCATTCTCGTTTCATCAGGCGCCGTTGCTTCAGGTTTTCGACATCTTGGTTTGCCAACACGTCCAGTAACTTTAAAAGGGAAACAAGCTGCAGCTGCTGTGGGACAAAGTTTGCTTATCCAATCATACATGGAGAAGTTTGGCAAATTTAATATAATGCCTGCGCAAATTTTATTAACACGTGGGGATTTTTCAGATCGTGACCGTTATCAAAATGCGTTTCAGACGATGAGTGAGTTGTTGAATCGACAAATGTTACCCATTATTAATGAAAACGATACGATTGCCATTGATGAGTTAACGTTTGGGGATAATGATATGTTATCAGCGCTTGTCAGTGGATTTATTCATGCGGATCAACTTATTTTATTGACAGATATTGATGGACTTTATGATAAAAACCCCAAAACATATCCAGATGCGAAAAAAATTCACTTTTTAGATGGCATTTCTGACGACCTTTTGCATTCGATTGATCATTCCGGTTCAAAGTTTGGTACAGGTGGAATGAAATCAAAAATCGAAGCCGCTCATATGGCACTTAAGTTAGGAGTGCCCGTGTTTATCGGCTCAGGGAAAGGTGATCATAAATTAACTGATGTGATGGTAGGAAAAGGCAATGGAACGTATATTGTTGATCGTTCGATAACAACGATTAATATCAAACGCCAGTGGATTGCTTTGCATTCAAGCGTTGATGGAAAATTGTATATTGACAAAGGAGCTGAAGAGGCATTACTAAAAAATGGTAAAAGCTTACTACCAGCAGGCATTGTCAAAGTTAAAGGAGACTTTGCGAAAGGTGACGTTGTGGAAGTATATGGCGAAAATGGTTTACTTGGGAAAGGTGAAGTTAACTACTCGGCAATAGACGTGCGAAAACAGCTCATGAAGCGCCAAAAAAAGTTAGCCGAGGGACGAGTAACCGTAGCGACAGAAGTCATTCATCGAGACCGGTGGATTGAAATTTGACACATTTAGCTAATTTCCCGGGAAATATAACAGGAGGTTGTAGGCGGAACGATTACATTTAAAGTAATTGTTTCGATAAGGAATTCGCTATGATTTTTAGAAATTTGTATTTGTACTTTTCACAGAAAATTGATCCTATTAACAGATTACTATTCGCAATATTTCCTTTATTGAACTGATATGTGTGCATATATATGCTGAAGATTTTTGTTTCGAGCAATTATTTATGGAAGGTTTTAAAAGATACTTGATAAAAGATTCATTCTAAATCATATGAGGAGGATTTTAAATGAGTGAAGTTATTCAAAAGGGGAAGTTAGCCAAAGAAGCTAGTGGTGAATTGAATCGGGCAACAACTGCAGAGAAAAACAAAGCGTTACAATTAATTGCTGATCAATTAAGAGTTGATCAAGCAGAAATTTTAGCAGCCAATGAACAAGACTTACAAATCGGGCGGCAGATGGGATTATCAGATGCTATTTTAGATCGGATGATGCTAGATGTTAGTCGTCTAGAAGATATGGTAGAGGCGGTAAAGTTATTAATTGATTTAAAAGACCCTACTGGTGAAACAATCGAGTCAATTGAAAAAGATAATGGGTTAAATGTTGAAAAAATTCGTGTGCCAATTGGTGTCATCGGCATGATTTATGAATCACGCCCGAATGTGACACTTGATGCGGCAACACTTTCATTAAAAACAGGTAATGCTGTCGTTTTACGTGGCAGTTCATCGGCGATACATTCGAACAAAGCACTTGTAAAATCGAT
>DATGTA010000002.1:0-2087 GCA_035302085.1 Bacillota bacterium | reverse complement strand
CTCTTGGACGATTGGTATGTCATCAAGTTCAGCGTTAAGTTTGTCAATTTGTTCTTCAACGAGTTTTAAAGCTTCTTTTTTATCATAGGCTTGTAAATTAACCGCTTGTTTTTGCAATGATTTAATTTGTTTAATTTTATCTTGAATTTTTGAATGGGCATTAACTTTTGCTTCTAAAACTTTAAATCGATTGATTTCTTCAATGTTGGAAAGCATGCTCGCTAAATGTTTTGCTTCATCCAAAACTTCTTGACGTGTATATGTTTTCATTATGAATTCACTCCAATTGATTTTTCGACCATTTCGCCATCTAACGACCATGTTTTAGCTTCCGTAATTTTTACAGGTACAATTTTTCCAATCGCAGACTTTGGCCCTTTGAAGTTAACGACTTTATTTTTTTCCGTATATCCTGATAATACATTAGGGTCTCGCTTACTTTCACCTTCAACGAGTACCTCGACAATTTTTCCTTCGTACGTTTGCATAGATTCAGCGGCTTGTTTATTGACAAGTTCATTTAATCGATACAGTCGTTCTTTTTTAACTTCCATCGGTGTCTCATCTTTTCTCGCTGCAGCAGGTGTTCCTTCCCGGGGTGAATAAATAAATGTATAAGCTGATTCAAAGCCAACTTCTTCAACTAAAGTCATTGTTTCTTCAAACTGTTCGTCTGTTTCATTTGGAAATCCAACGATAATATCTGTCGTTAATGTAACATTTGGAATGGCTTCACGTATTTTTTGTACAAGCTCTAAATATGATTCACGCGTATACTTACGATTCATTCGTCGTAAAATTTCACTGCTTCCTGATTGGACCGGTAAATGAACATGATCAAGTAAATTACCACCCTTAGCAAGCACTTCAATCGCATGATCATCAAAGTCTCTAGGATGTGGTGTCATGAAACGAACACGGGGAATATCAATTTTATGAATATCATCTAAGAGATCACCAAAACGGTAATCGATATCTTCAAAATCTTTCCCATAAGCATTAACATTTTGCCCGAGTAGAGTAATTTCTTGATAGCCTTGAGCAGCTAAATGACGTACTTCTTGGATAATATCTTCTGGTCGACGACTTCTTTCTTTTCCTCGCGTCATTGGCACGATACAATACGTACAAAACTTATCACAACCATACATAATATTTACCCAAGCTTTGATTTTACCTTGACGAGCTTTTGGAAGATTTTCAATGATATCCCCTTCCTTCGACCAAACTTCAACAACACTTGCCTTAGCAAACATTGCTTCTTGAATGAGTTCGGGTAAACGATGGATATTATGTGTTCCAAATATTAAGTCGACATGTTGATGTTTTTGTAAAATTCGGTTGACGACTGTTTCTTGTTGACTCATACAACCACATACACCAAGGATTAAATCTGGTTTCTCACGCTTTAGTTGTTTTAAATGGCCGATCTGCCCAAACACTTTGTTTTCAGCGTTTTCTCTAATGGCGCAAGTGTTTAGTAAAATAACATCTGCTTCTGCTTCAATCGTTGTTGGTTCATAGCCCATGTCATTTAAAATACCTGCCATAACTTCCGAGTCATGTTCATTCATTTGGCACCCATATGTTTGGATTAAAAATTTGCGATTTTCACCAATATTACGGACATTTTCTGGGATGTTAAAATCGTAGTGAACTTCAATGTCTTCCCGATATCTTTTTCGCGCCCTGCGAATATCTGGTGGTTGGTAAGTCGATTTGAAATATTTATTAATTAAATCATCGCTTGACATATTTTTAATTCTTTCAAGTGAATTCTCTCTGGATTTTTTGTCCGAAGAATTCACCATTTGACTATTTTTTTTCTGTTGATCACTCATGATTGTCGACTCCTTTCCTATTAAATCATAGATTGTGTAATCTTATTATAAAGCGTCTTATTTATTTTAACAATAGAACACATGTGACACAATGTAAAACAATTATTGGCAGGAAAAAATATGGCATTTGAAATACATGATCAATCAGTATCCCAAATGCCACTTATCTTTTCAAAATGAATATTCAATTTAATCATGCAAAACTATTTATCTCGGTTCTACAATAAGCTTAATGGCTGTACGCTC
>DATGTA010000001.1:0-8725 GCA_035302085.1 Bacillota bacterium | reverse complement strand
ATGATCACCATGCATATGTGTAATAAAAACTTTTGTTATTTTACGTGGTTTTAATGATGTTTGTAAAATTTGGTGTTGTGTCGCTTCCCCGCAATCAAACAACCAAATTTCATTCATCTCTTGTGGCGTGACTAAAGCAATGGCCGAGACGTTACGTTGTTTCGAAGGCATCCCCGCGCCAGTTCCAAGAAAAATTAACTTCATTTTGATTCTCCTATCATTTGAGTCAATGCTATTAGGCTATTTTTATATGAAAAAATCGATGATTCATGTAAAACAATGAAATATACTGTTCATATGTTATCACTATTTTAAGGTTGAAAGTTATTTCATCTTGCATTTTACAAATAAATTAAACTTGTTTTAAAATGAGTTGTTCAACAAAAAGCTTTTCCGATGATACAAAGCTTTACCAGGAACATCTGTAAATATTCCATGGCACTGAAGGTTAAAGCAATGCATCATTTGACGAAATTTATTGACGGTATAAACACGAACAGCTAACTGATGCCGCTCGCATTGTTGCAGCAAATGTTTATTTAACAAACGATAATTAATGTGAAGCGAATTTGCTCCAAGTTCAACTGCATATGTCCATAAATGTTGCTTCCTTCTTGAGCGAAGTAATGCTAAAGGAACTTCTTTGTTAAACGATGCCATATGTTGAATACTGTCAGGATTAAATGTTGAGATGGTTATCCGATGTTCCATATTAAATTGTTCAATATGCTCATAGACGATTTCTTCTAAATATTTATAGTGAATCTCGTTATTTTTAAGCTCTAAATTTATCGTTAATTGTTTAGGCTTAATCCATTGTAAGAATTGAGCTAATGACATGAGTTGTGTCGCTTTATATTGGTTAGCAAACCAAGCACCAGCATCGAGTTGTTTTAATTCGGCAAATGTATAATCTTTGACATAACCTTGGCCATTTGTTGTCCGTTCTAAACGGGCATCATGGATAAGCACTGGTATATCGTCTTTTGTTAAATGGACATCTGTCTCAATACTTTCAGCACCTAATTGTTCAGCTAATCGGAAAGCTGGCAACGTATTTTCTGGGGCAATGTCGCTTGCGCCCCGATGCGCAATAATTGTCGGCAATAGACTCACTCCAAAGATTCTTCTTCTAAGTATATAATGTTCATCATTAAAAGTATAAAGAAATAGCACTTTTATCCATAATATTCCTAGAAAATAAACTTGATAGGGAACGTATGTTCGTATATAATCATATTATATTGTAAGGGAGGTTTCTGATACGAATGATTAATGATCAGACGTTTCCGCAGCGCAATATTTTATGTGTCGATATGAAAAGTTTTTATGCGAGTTGTGCGGCCATCAAGCAAGGATTAGACCCATTGACAACACCTTTAGCAGTCGTTGGGGACTTACAACGTGAAGGGAGTATCGTTTTAGCAGCTACACCGTCTTTGAAACGTAATTATGGGATTAAAACAGGAAGCCGATTATTTGAAATTCCTAAGGATGAAAACATTGTTATTGTACCTGCTGAAATGAATTTATATTTACGCATATCAGTTGAAGTGACGCGGCTCTTTAATAAATATGTGCCGAAAGAAGACATTCATACGTATAGTGTTGATGAAAGTTTTTTAGCAGTAGATGGTGTCATCAATTTATGGGGATCAGCCGAACAGATTGCAACACTTATTTTAGCAGAGTTGAAAGATACATTCGGCCTCTCGGCTGCCATTGGCATTGGACCAAATATGTTAATGGCTAAATTATGTTTAGATTTAGAAGCGAAACATATTGGCATTGCCCAATGGACGTATGAAGATGTTCCTAAAAAATTGTGGCCCATTACACCATTATCAAAAATGTGGGGCATTGGATCACGTTTAGAACGTTCATTAAATCGCATGGGCATTTATACAGTCGGTGAGTTAGCCAGCCATTCATTAGAACAGTTAGAAAAAAAGTTTGGGGTGATGGGGAATCAACTATATTATCATGCCCATGGAATCGATTTATCTGAATTAGGGGAACCTATTTTGCAAAAGCCATTAAGTTATGGAAAAAGTCAAGTGTTATTAAAAGATTATCGCACCGTTGCTGAAGTGGCTGTCGTTATTTTAGAAATGAGTGAAGAGGTAGGTAAACGAGCGCGTGCGAATCGAAGTGTCGGTCGAACGATTAGTCTTGGTATAAAATATAGTAAACATGAAGGTGGTGGGGGCTTTCATCGTTCACAGACGATGCAAACCCCGACAAATTTAACGTTAGAAATATATGAAACATGTATGTATTTATTGCAAAAATTTTATAATGAACAAACAGTTCGGCAAATATCGATTACATTAAGTAATCTATGTCCTGATACGAATGTACAATTACAATTATTTGACCATGACCGCTTACGAGAGCGTACAATGGATTACACGATCGATGCGATTCATAAAAAACATGGTCCAAATACATTGCTGCGAGCTATTTCTTATACGGAAGCTGGGACAAAGCAAAAACGTAACCAACTTGTAGGGGGCCACTTCGCTTAAGTGTTTCAATCACCCAACTTTAGGTTAATTATATGTTAAACTAAATAAAAGATGTACAGATGAGGTGGATAAATCATGAGTAAATTTGTCGAACAAACGACCGCAACAAAACACATATTTTCGGGAAAAATTATTAGCCTCCAAGTCGATGATGTTTTGTTACCAAATGGCCAAACATCCAAACGAGAAATCGTTAAACATTCAGGGGCTGTTGCCGTTATTCCGATCACAGATGATGGCAAGATTATTTTTGTTGAACAATATCGTAAACCATTAGAAAAATCACTCGTTGAAATCCCAGCCGGAAAATTAGAACCAGGTGAAGAACCACATATAACAGCTGTTAGGGAATTAGAAGAAGAAACAGGTTATACAGCAGATGAGTTAACATTTGTGACATCGTTTTACACATCACCTGGTTTTGCAGATGAGTTAATGGATATTTATTTGGCGAAACAATTAAAACCACTTGAAACGCCTGTCGCAGGAGATGCAGATGAATTTGTGGAAAAAGTTATTTTGTCTTTAGATGAAGCCAAGCAATATGTTAAAGAAAAACGCATTCACGATGCCAAAACGGTTTACGCTTTATTATATATTGAATTAATGGGGCTCATTTAAGGTGTTGCGCCCATATTTTGCCGATTTACACATTCATATTGGCCGTGATATCGCTCATAATCCTGTTAAAATTACCGCTTCAAAACATTTAACCTTAACGAACATTTTGCTTGAAGCGAGTGAACGTAAAGGAATCGAATTAATCGGTATTGTTGATACACAATCTCCTGCAGTACAACGAGAAATTAAAACATTAATCGATCACCAAGAGGCTTATGAATTAGTTGATGGTGGCATTCGTTTTCAAAATGTCACAATGCTTTTAGGGGTAGAAATTGAATTATATGATGCGAATTGTCATGGACCGATCCATGTGCTCTGTTTTTTACCGACGTTAGAGAAAATGAAAAAATTTTCAACATGGCTTAGTAAGCATATGAAAAACATATTTTTAAGCTCACAACGTTACTATGGCTCTGCGAAAGAATTACAACGAAAAGTGAAATCATTCAATGGTTTATTTATACCGGCTCACGTTTTTACCCCGTTTAAAAGTTTATATGGGAAAGGAGTCAAACGCTCATTAACAGAAGTGTTCAAACCCGAGCTTATCGATAGTATTGAACTTGGCTTAAGTTCTGATACGACAATGGCTGATCATATTCAAGAATTACATCATTATACGTATATTTCTAATTCTGATGCCCATTCATTACGTAAAATTGGTCGAGAATACCAAGAAGTTTTACTTGAACAACCGTCATTTAAAGAGTTTCAATTAGCTTTAAAGCAAACAAATGGTCGAAAGATTAACCGCAATTTTGGGCTTAATCCAAAATTGGGTAAATATTATACAACTGTTTGCCGTCAATGTCTGCAGCCACTTAATCAGCGGGCGAGCAAATGCTTAAATTGTCATTCAGAAAAACAAGTTAAAGGAGTTTTTGATCGAATTTTGGAATTAGCAACAACTGAATGTGCAACACCGGACCGTCCACCATATATTTATCAAGTCCCACTTGATTTTTTACCAACACTTGGGCCAAAAACGTATGAAAAATTACTTGATGCTTTTCAGACAGAAATGAACATTATTCATGAGGCTACCTATGAACAACTCAAACGAGTGACGAGTAAAAAAATCGCCAAACTCATTTTAGATATGCGTCAAGGTCAATTAAATATTCAAGCAGGTGGCGGGGGAAAATATGGAAAAATTACTTAATCGCTCAAAAGGGGCATGAACCGCCAATTGTCCTCATAGCTTGTAATAAATAGCAAATACAAGAAATGGGGGACAAGCAATGCCACTTAGTAAACATCTCATCATTAATCATTTAAAAGAACATTTAACGATTTATACATTTATGATGTTCCTTTTTCTAACAGGTATCATTTTTGGCGCAATTATCGTAAATAGTATGAATTTCGTTCAAAAGCAAGATTTATTTTTTCATTTAGAACAGTTTTTTGGTCAAATAGCTACCCAAAACATTATGACACATGGTGATATTTTTAAACAAAGTTTCTTTTATCATTTAAAATATTTGCTATTTTTGTTTGTTTTAGGGATATCAATTATCGGTTTACCACTCATTTGGATTTTACTATTTTTAAAAGGATTAGTCATTGGCTTTACCGTCGGGTTTATCGTGAATCAATTAGGCATGAATGGACTTTTATTAGCAGCTATTTCTGTCGCTCCACAAAATCTCGTGATTGTACCGATCTATATTGTTGCGAGTAGTTTAGCGATGATTTTTGCTTTAACATTACTTGAAAAACTGTTTGCAAGAAGAGTTTCCCAATCAATTGCCCGTCCATTAGGTAAATATATGTCAACATACGCTTTTTTAATGGTAGCGACGATCATTGCAGCATTACTTGAAGCATTTATCGCTCACGAAGCGATGCAATCATTTATTAAGACTATTTATTAATAATTAACGATTGTTTCATTGAGAAGTCATTTATTAAATGATAATAATTATAAACGATAATGTTTTGACACCCGTATCATGTGGGCCTATAATAAAGGTGTGGTATGGGGGGAGGGATTTGCCATGGAACATCGTATCGACCGAATAAAAAAACAACTACATGCCAAAAGCTATAAATTAACACCACAACGTGAAGCAACTTTAAGAGTTTTGTTTGAGCGTGAAGCAGATCATCTAAGTGCAGAAGATATATTTTTACTCGTCAAAGAAAAAGCCCCAGAAATCGGTCTAGCGACAGTTTATCGCACATTAGAGCTGTTGTCTGAATTAGAAATTGTCGATAAAATTAACTTTGGTGATGGCGTCTCCCGTTTTGATTTACGCAAAGAAGGAGCCCAACATTTTCATCACCACCTTGTTTGTATGGAATGTGGAAATGTTGAGGAGATAACTGAAGACTTGCTCGTCGATGTTGAATCGATCGTCGAATCAAATTGGGGATTTAAAGTGAAAGATCATCGTTTAACATTTCATGGAATATGTAAACAATGTCAAGAAATACATGTGAAAACACCATAAGTAAATGATCATGCATAAGCCTTTTTTCTCCTGGAAGAAAGGCATTTTTGTTATTAAATATCGTTTAAGCGAAAAACATCATGTATAAAAACCTCTATTTTTGGCATATCTTTTAACGAAACGGAATGTTTAAAGGAGTTGTCAATTGATATGGGGCGAATGGTTTGGCAAATTATGAAGGTCGTCATTATGTTTGTCATTTGTTTAATGTTATTTTTCTATGGGCTTCGGCTGATGCATAATGAATATGAACAATATCATCGTTACGATTTACCAGAGGGACCAGCCATCAAAGTGTATCAACAATCTGAGGAATCGTTATTACGTCATTTTTACTCATTTTTTCGTTGAGGAGAATTATTATGTTAACAGATGCACTCGAAGATTTTTTTCATTATCTACATATTGAAAGGGGCCTTGCACATAACACGATTATTTCATATCAGCGTGATTTAAAGCAGTATACGAGTTATTTAGAAGAAGAAGCTAAAAAAGATTCATGGGACAATGTTCAGCGGTATGATGTCATGAATTTTTTACGGCAACTTTATGATGCCGGTAAATCATCAGCGACGATCGCACGAATGATTTCGACGATTCGATCCTTTCATCAATTTTTAAATCAAGAACAACTCATCACAAAAGATGTTACGGTTCATATTGAAACACCGACTCGCTCGCGCTCATTACCAGATATTTTATCCGTTGCAGAAATTGAAAAGTTATTAACGATTCACGAAAAAACACCCTTAGATATTCGAAATAAAGCGATGCTAGAAATGCTTTATGCAACAGGCTTAAGAGTGACAGAGCTTATCACCTTAAAAACGCATGATATTCATTTAATGATGGGTTTTGTCCAATGCCTTGGAAAAGGATCTAAAGAAAGAATTGTTCCGCTTGGGGATATCGCTAAAGAAGCAGTGGAACATTATTTGCAATATGGACGAAAGCCGTTAATGAAACGTAAACAAACACATGATATTTTGTTTGTCAATCAACACGGTCGTCCACTGACGCGCCAAGGCTTTTGGAAAATATTACGAACGATTGCTCAAGAGGCAGGACTACAAAAAAAAATAACCCCACATACACTAAGACACTCTTTTGCGACACATTTGTTAGAAAATGGTGCAGATTTACGGGCTGTGCAAGAAATGTTAGGTCATGCTGATATTTCAACGACACAAATTTATACACATGTCACACGAACTCGGCTAAAAGATATGTATGAAAAATTTCATCCACGAGCCTAAACATTTTCATGAGGGAGTTGGGAGAAGATATGCCAAATTTTAAACGAATCTTTTTAATCGTCCTTGATTCAGTTGGCATCGGAGCTATGCCAGATGCTAAACAATACAATGATGAAGGAGCACATACATTACGCCATATTGCTGAAGTGATGGGGAGTTTAAATTTGCCCAACTTAGCCGCTTTAGGATTAGGGAATATTGACGATATTCCCGGCGTTCCTAAACATCAGTCGCCAGCAAGTTATTATACAAAAATGAGTGAAGCATCAATTGGCAAAGATACAATGACAGGCCATTGGGAATTAATGGGATTACACATCACCCAACCGTTTCTAACGTTTCCGAATGGATTTCCAGAAATACTTATTGAGCAACTGGAACGTAAGACAGGTCGGCAAATTATTGGCAATAAAGTTGCCTCAGGGACAGTAATTATTGAAGAATTAGGAATCGAGCATTTAAAAACCGGTGCATTAATCGTCTACACGTCAGCTGATTCGGTGTTACAAATAGCTGCTCATGAAGAAGTTGTGCATATTGATGAGCTATATGAAATATGTGAAATTGCTCGTGAATTAACGTTAGCCAAACCATTTCGAGTCGGTCGCATCATTGCAAGACCTTTTATCGGACAACCTGGTCATTTTAAACGCACAGCTAATCGCCATGATTATGCCTTGAAACCTTTTGCGCCAACTGTATTGGATCATTTAGCGAAAAATAATTATGATGTCATCGCTCTTGGTAAAATAACTGATATTTTTTCAGGATCTGGAATTACAGAAACGATACATACGAAAAATAATGATGATGGGGTTAAAAAATTGCTTCAGACGATGACAAAAGAGTTTACGGGACTTTGCTTGATCAATTTAGTTGATTTTGATTCATTATACGGACACCGCCGTGATCCATTAGGTTATGGAAAGGCATTGGAGACATTTGATAGCCAATTAGCAGCGATTTTACAAAAATTACGTCAGGATGATTTACTCATCATTACAGCTGATCACGGAAATGATCCAACACATCATGGGACAGATCATACAAGAGAATATGTACCATTACTTATGTTCCATCAAGCGATTACCCATGGTACTAAATTATCAGTTCGTGATACATTTGCCGATGTTGGGGCAACAATTGCTGATAATTTTGACGTAAATTTACCCAATCATGGAAAAAGTATGTTGCGTGAATTGATGAAAGGATGAGTCAACTTGATGCGTATGTATGATATTATCGCAAAAAAGCGAGATGGGTTTGAGTTAACGAATCGTGAAATTAATTACTTTATTAATCAATTTATAAATGGTGATATTCCTGATTATCAAGCAAGTGCTTTATTAATGGCGATTTATTTTCAAGAAATGACTGAAAAAGAACTCGGTTGGTTAACCTCGGCAATGGCACAATCTGGAGACATGATTGATTTATCCGCAATTTCTGGTATTAAAGTTGATAAACATTCAACAGGTGGTGTCGGTGATAAAACAACTCTCGTTTTAATCCCGCTCGTTGCCTCTTTAGGAATTCCCGTTCCTAAAATGAGTGGGCGCGGTCTCGGCCATACAGGCGGGACGTTAGATAAATTAGAAGCTATTCCTGGCTTTCAGATTGAATTAACAAACGAACAATTTATGACAAACGTTAACAAACATCATTTAGCGGTGATCGGGCAAACAGCCAAATTAGCCCCAGCTGACCAAAAACTTTATCAGTTGAGAGATGTTACAGCAACCGTTCATTCAATCCCGCTTATTGCAAGCTCAATCATGAGTAAGAAAATTGCTTCAGGCGCTGATGCACTCGTCCTTGATGTGAAAATGGGCTCAGGTGCATTTATGGAGACATTATCAGA